>NZ_CP126150.1:0-141273 GCF_030126985.1 Sagittula sp. MA-2
AGCACGGTATAATTCGGCCATGCCCGACGCCCCGCCCATCGACCTGTCCGCGATCCCCGAGAGCCAGCGCGCCGCGGTCCTGGCGGTGCTGCAGGAGCGCGATGCGCTGAAGGAAGCGAACCGCCGGCTGGAGCATCTCGTGGCAGAGCTGAACCATGTCGTACATGGCAAGCGGTCCGAGAAGCTGAGCGAAGACGACCGGCAGCTGGCCTTCGAGGACCTGGAAACGGCCGTCGCCGAGGTCGAGACCCGCAAGGAGCAGGCCGCGCCATCCACCAGAACCCCGCGCCCGGCACGGCAGCGCAACCTCGGTCATCTGCCTGCGGACCTGCCGCGCATCGAGCGTGTCATCGAACCGGCGAGCCTCGATTGCCCGTGCGGCTGTGGCCGCATGCACCGGATCGGTGAGGACCGCACCGAGCGCCTCGACATCGTTCCGGCGCAGCTCCGCGTGCTGGTCGACATCCGGCCGAAGTATGCCTGCCGGATCTGCACGGACGGGGTCATCCAGGCGCCCGCCGCACCTTGGCTGATCGAAGGCGGGATGCCGACCGAGGGCGCCATCGCCCACGTGCTGGTCTCGAAGTTCGCGGATCACCTGCCGTTCTACCGCCAAAGCCAGATCCTGGCGCGCTCCGGCATCCAGGTCGACCGCAGCACCCTGGCGGACTGGGCCGGCACAGCAGCCTTCCACCTCGGTCCTGTCGCCGACCGGCTGGCCGAACATCTGAAGGGATCGACCAAGCTCTTCATGGATGAAACGACTGCCCCGGTGCTCGATCCGGGACGAGGCCGAACCAAGACCGGCTACCTCTGGGCGCTTGCCCGGGATGACCGTGGATGGGGCGGAGAAGACCCGCCCGGTGTCGTGTTCACCTACCAGCCCAGTCGCGCAGGAGCGCATGCCGAGCAGATCCTGCAGGGCTTCGACGGCATCCTGCAACTGGATGGCTACACCGGTTACGATCGGCTGACGCGCCCGTCCCGCAAGGGCGGCGCGCCGATCACGGTTGCCCACTGCTGGGCACACGCTCGCCGCAAGCTGAAGGAAGTCTTCGACCGGGATGGATCGGAGATCGCTTCCGAGGGGCTGCGCCGGATCGCCGAACTCTACCGCATCGAGGCCGAGATCCGCGGCATGGGCCCGGGCCAACGTCTGTCCGCCCGCCAGGCCCGCAGCGCGCCTCTCGTCGCCGAGTTCGGTGACTGGCTGCAGGCACAGCGCTTGCGCATCTCGGCCAAGTCGCGCCTCGGCGAGAAGCTGACCTACATCCATCGCCAGTGGGGCGGTCTGCAGACCTTCCTCCACGACGGCCGCGTCGAGATCGACTCCAATGCCGTCGAGAACCTGATCCGACCGATCGCGTTGACGAGAAAGAACGCTCTCTTCGCCGGCCATGATGAAGGCGGCCGCACATGGGCCCGCATCGCCTCCCTGATCGCCACCGCGAAGATAAATGGCGTGGAGCCCTTCGCCTATCTGCGGACGACCCTCGAAGCCATCGCCGCCGGTCACCCGGACAGCAGGATCGACGAGTTGCTGCCTTGGAACTTCAACCCGTCAAGCTGATCCCGCGTGCGGCGCAGACAGCGCTTACTGAGCGGAGGGCACGGACCGCCCGACCCCGTGCGATCCACATCTATGAGCAAAGAGGGGAGACCCGGATGTGCACCCCGCTCCTCAGCCGCCATCGGTCCTGTCGAGTTATGTCAGACCTGACCAGGTCCGCCCCCCTCTCATCCAACGCGTCGGCGCGATGGTTCGCGTGCGCCCGATCGGAACGACCGCGATCATCCGGGGCGGTGATACAGCCGCGGGTCTGGCAGCAGCGTTGCCCACCCGGACGTGTCGCCGTCATCGGGCGGCGTGGTCGTTGCGCTGCGCCCGCCCCAGCGATCTGCACCCGGACCGGCGGATCGCGGGGTTTCTGGCGCGCATGAGGGCAACCCCGCCGGCTGGCTCCGTCAGGAGACCGCCGCCGGGGTATGCCACTCAGCGTGGCCAGAGGCCTCGTGTTCCGGGTGGAGGCCGGCACGGCCGGAACCTGCGAGCGCGGTGACGGCGGTGCAACCGCCGGCAGGGGCCCGTCTTGACCGAACCAGTCACGGATCATCGTGTGATCAGACCGCAGTATTTTGTCCAGTTGGAAGGACGAGCTGTCCAGCCGGGCCTCGGTCTGGCCGGGCTGACGAGATCATCCTATCGACTTGTTGCTCGACACTCATTCTACGTCCAACTCCCCGAACTTTTCCAAATCGATGATCCGTTCGGGCGGAGTGGCGACCGATTGCATCATGCAACAGTCAGTTCGCAGCTTAGCAATATCGAAGTTCGGGTTCGCTACCTTAAATGCCCAGCTGTTCAGGAAGACGCGTGCAATCCCAGGAATTTCACCCATACCGATGACGTCAGAATAGCTGAAGTGCGGATGGGCACCGCGAACGAGATCTTCGCCACCAATGCGGACATGTACGATGATGGGAACGGTCTCCGAGTGGAGCAGGTGAAGGCCCGATTGATCGCCGAACAACCGTTGCACAACATGCCGATCAAACTCAGAGCCGTGGCTCAAATAGTGGTCGAAACCATTCGCGAGGCCCGATCGAGATAGACTGAAATGAACTTGTCCTTCCCGTCGGCCTTGCTTGTTTTTCGGGCCGACATCTTCAAGTACCTCGGCAAGTCGGTGTTCTAGGTGATGCCACTGAGGATGGGTCTTGAGAATTTCTGTGATTCTTTGCCTGCGGTCTGCGGCCACCAACGGACGCAGACCAAGTTGCTGCACAGATAGGATTTCGTCCGGCAGCAAACGTGTACCATGGAAGACGCAGAATTCATTTGCCAGCAGCCAATCGTAAATTGCGGTTGATGCCGCTTCGATGTCCGTATGCTGAACTACGGCGTCGCCTGCATCCTCGATGAATTCAAACTTCGATGAAGCGAGAGTTTCGATCGCTTCCTTGCCCACCAGAGAAACCGCCAGTTCGCGGAAAGACCCCTCCCAGGTCTCAAACTGATCGTAGTAAATAGTCATTTCTCTGGGGACCTGTGACCGTTGCAAACTGGCTTACCCGTCTAGCGCCTCAGGGGAATCTTGCAAACGATGTCATCGGCGAAAAGCTGCATCTAGGTGTTTGATCCCACGGTTTGATGGTGCGATCCATTCGTCGGAATGGAAGGAAGCACTATGGGACAGGTTCGTCACGGCAGCGCCACGACCACGCACGCCGTCAGAGCAGCAATACAGCGATCGCAAGCTTCGACCGCGGCGCTGAGCCGTGAGCTCGGGATCAATCCGAAGACGGTGGCTAAGTGGCGCAAGCGCGAGACGGTGGAAGATCGCAAGACGGGGCCGAAAGAGCCGCGCTCCAGCGTTCTGAGCGAAGAGGAAGAGGCGATGGTCGTCGCTTTCCGGCGGCACACGTTGCTGCCGCTCGACGACTGTCTCTATGCTCTTCAGCCCACGATCCCACATCTGACCCGGTCAGCGCTGCATCGGTGCCTTCAGCGGCACGGCATCTCGCGTCTGCCCGAGGTCGAAGGCGACAAGCCGAAACGGCAGCGCTTCAAGCGCTATCCCATCGGCTTCTTTCACATGGATATCGCCGAGGTGCAGACGGCCGAGGGCAAGCTCTATCTCTTCGTGGCCATCGACCGCACCAGCAAGCTCGCGGTCACCCAACTCGTCGAAAAGGCCGACAGGCGGACAGCGTGGGAGTTCCTGGAGCACTTGCTGGAGGCTGTTCCCTATCGGATCCACACGATCCTGACCGATAACGGCATCCAGTTTGCCGAGCAGCCCCGCAACCGCAACACCGCCTATTCCCGGCAAATGCGCTTCGACATGATCTGTGAAGCCAACGGGATCGAGCATCGGCTGACCAAGCCAAACCACCCTTGGACCAATGGCCAGGTCGAGCGGATGAACCGAACGATCAAGGAAGCAACGGTGAAGCGCTACCATTACGACAGCCATGATCAGCTGCGCACGCACCTTGCCGACTTCATGGCAGCTTACAACTTCGCCCGCAGGCTCAAGACACTCAGCGGCCTCACGCCTTACGAATACGTCTGCAAAGTCTGGACCTCAGAGCCGGACAGATTCATCGTCAACCCGATCCACCAGATGCCGGGACTGAACACCTAGTGAGTTCGATCCCTCCGCTCGGTCGCATTTAGACGCCGACGTGAAAACGACGAAAGGGCCGCCCAAAGGCGACCCTCTCTCATTCACGCGTCTGCAGTCTTCTTCGCCGGGTCAGCGACCCGCATAACAGTCAGACCCTTGGCCTCGGCCTTCTGCCCGAGGTTGAGCGCGACCCCGTTGCCTCCGAAGAGCACGACCCCGGTCGCAGCGAACTTGTCGTCCAGCATCTCGTCGTTGCATTTGAACGGAGCCGCCCGCCCATGTGCGGACCAACGCGGATCAAAGCGCGCCTGCGCGACGCCGCGCGCCCGCGCCCACCGTGCCGCAATCATCTCGGCGCCATGCTTGCCACCCTTGTGGCAGAGGAAGATCTCCTGGTTGCGGTTCTGTCGGATGCGCTCGCGAACCCTGTCGAGTGTCGAGAAGATGACGTCGATATCGGTCCAGTCGGTCGCCCCCGAGACGATCAGGGGAACCCCCTCGACCTTCGACTGCGCGGCGGTTTCACGATCATGCTGTTCCAGCAACTGCCGGGCCTCGAAGACCGCTCCGGTCTCCTGAGCGCGAGCACTGGCGCGCGATCCCGCGGCCGGGATGAAGGCATGGCCGGTCTCGACCTCGTAGCATTCCGCCGCCGCCTCGCTCATCACCTCGATGGCCCCGACAATCTCGCGGACCTGCAGGAAGCGGACCTGCGCCTCTTCGAGCGCGGTCTCGGCGATCTCCGATCCGTCGTGGGATTTTGCCAGGGCGCCGATCTTGTCGGCGGTGCGGTCGAGCTCCTTGCCGAGAGCGACCTTGCGGCGCTGCAGGATTGTGGCGAGCCCGTGCGCGAGCGGTTCGATCTCGGCCTCAAGGCCGGTGCCGCGCAGCTGGCCGAGCAGGGCCTCGAAAGTCTCGCGGACGATGCTGTCGGTCAGGATGTGATCGTCGGGGATCGGCAGCTCCGCGCCTTTCTCCGTCAGGCCGAAAAGTTCGATGGTCTCGTAGGCGTTCGCGTTCTCGTAAGTCATGTTGGTGTCTCCAGATGTTCGGGGAACCACCACGTGAGTGTGGTGGCATGGCCGTACGTCTGGTTCACCGAATCTGTCCGGGTCAGGGACGGCGAAGCCGCCGGCGTGCCGGGCGCAAAAGTTTTCCGGGCGCATCGCCCACCACAGGCGCGTCATCGACCACTGGACTGCCCTCTTCACCCCCGCCGCCCTCGCCGAAAAGTTTTGCGATCCTTGACGCGGGCTGATTTGGGGGCCATCCGGAGGATATGCTTCCGCACTCATGTGTGTGTTGACGGTAGGTTTGCCCGACGCGAGCAGGCAAGGGGCGCGACCGGACGCGGGAGACGGATGGAGTGGCGGGATCGTTTTGCACCGCAAAACAGACCGGAGCGCAATCCGGCGGAGCGGCCGGGGAGCGACGTGCTCGCGAGACGGGCAAACCGGGATGCCGGGCGCAACGCCGCGGTGAGGCCGCATGGCCGAATGCGCGACGGGCCGCAGGGCCGTTCTCGCCTGCGACACGCGAAGCCGAGCGGGGGAGGCCGTCAGGCAGTGGGCGCTTCGGGCCAATTGATGCGATAAGGGTCTAAGAGTGGTACGCCCGGAAGAATGGGGACCCACCTGCAGAGGAGGCGGAGGTTGAAATATCTGATCCCGGTCGTCGTGGTCCTGCTGACATCTCCAGCCATCGCGCAGGTGCAGATCCGGGACGCGGACACCATCGTGGTCTCCGGAACACCTGTGCGCCTGAACGGGGTCGATGCACCCGAACTCGGAACGCGGGCGGGCCGGGACGCCAGGCACTGGATGGTGAACTACCTCGATGGCCGTTCGATAGAATGCGAGCTCAACGGCGAGCGGACCCATGACCGATGGGTGGGCATTTGTTACGCCGATGGCGAGGACATCGGCGCCGCGCTGATCGCGGCCGGTCACGCGCTCGATTGTCGGAGATATTCCGGAGGTCGGTATGCCCATCTGGAGACGCCGGCGGCGCGGTCGCGGATCAGGCGGGCCAACTACTGCTAGCGATACGACTGGCAAGTGGCGGTTGCACCGCATTCCAGTGCGCAAACTTAATCAGACAACATCCCCGCAGCACGCATGCTGAACGCGTTCCTCTCCCGTCCGAAGCCGACGATGATGTGATCGTGGACCACGATCTCCATCACCTTGCAGGCCTCCACGATCTTGCGGGTGAGCTCGATGTCGGTCTGGCTCGGATGCGGATCGCCGGAGGGGTGGTTGTGGCAGAGGATGAGGGCAGAGGCATCGAGAACGAGGGCGGCGCGGAGCACCTCGCTGACATATACCGGGAAGTGATCGATGCTGCCGCGAGTCATGACCCTGTCGCGGATCAGCCTGTTCTTCCGGTCCAGAAGCAGCACCCGAAACACCTCGACCCGTTCATGAACGGCGTTCAGAGCCAGGTAGTCGGTCAGCATGGCCCAGGACTGCAGTGCAACGGTCGAGCGGGCATGCCTGCGCAGGATGGTGCGGGCGGCGTCGATGGTCGCGATCTCGGCTTCGGAGAAACCGGATGCGCCTCGTTCGGCAATCTTTTTGGGATCGTGCTGTATCATGTCGTTTCCAATCTTTTAAGAGGATCGCGGCCAGCGCCGCTCAGTTCATGCCTGCGATGACGAGGCCGCATTTCATGGAGGGGCGGCCGCAGGCCTCACAGAAGCCGGCGCGCTGATCCGGTTCGAGTTCGGCGGTGTGATCGCAATCGGGCGCCATGCAGATCGCGGGCACGATGCAGCCCTGCGCATGGTCCTCCAGGAAGTCCACGACATCGGCATAGCCTTCGGCCTCGGCGAGCGTGACCAGCTTGGGATGGGTGAGTTTGAACATGTGTTTGGTCTTTCTGTCGGGGTGAAACGAAAAGAGGGGAGCCGCGCTGTCGCGGCTCCCCTCACGGGACCTGCCTCTTGCGGACAGGGGTCGCTGGCCGACCGGAGACATGCCGACAGCGCTCAGTCAGGCCTGTTTCATCGGAGGAGGATCAGGCCTGCACGGGCGAAAGCGCCCCGGTTGCCCGGGACGCCAGTTCTGTAAAAGTCGCTGCCTGTCAGCCGACGAGGGCGAGCCCGGCGTTGTCCGACCGGTCCTGGCCGGCGCTCTCGACGAAGGGAATGATAGAGAAGGTCTGGCCGCCGCGTTGCTCCTCATTCTGCACGGCGTTCACCCGCAGATCGCCATCCGGCGTGTTGATGAGGAGCGAGACGTAGTCGTTGCCGGTGCGGTTGCTTTTTGCCATCCAGGCCGAGCCGACGCGGATCGGGTGGCCGCGCGGCGAGCTGACTTCGATCCGGTAGTCGGGATGGGTCCCCTCGGTCTTGAACTCGTTCTCGATCAGCATGAAGTCGAGGTCGAACATCATGTTGGCGATGTAGCCGGCGAAGGCGTTGTCGGCATCCATCGCGGTCAGCTCGCCCGAGATCGAGCCGGACTTCATGGAACCGTTCGAAACCAGCGGGATGATCTCGAACTCACCGGTCATCGCTTCGCGTGCTTCCTTCGTCTGCACGGCGTTGACCCGGAAGGGCCCGAGGCCTACATCGATCTGCATCGAGATGTAATGGTTACCGGTGGTGTTGCCGGTCTCGTTCCAAGCCGTGCCGATACGCACCTTCCGGCCGGATTTGTTCACCGCGGTCACGTCATAGTCCGGGCTCCGCTCGGACATCTTCGTCCGGCTCTCGAGCTGGATGGCGATGTCGAACCGGGTGGAGTGGATCATACCGGAATAGGCGGTGGCTGCGGTCTCGGCGTTCCTGGTCAGGGTTCCTGCGAACATGGGTCTTCTCCTTGGGTTTGCCGGTGCCCGGCTTCCTGCCAGAGCACGCGGGATTGCTTTTCGACCCCTCATGGGATCGCAAAACCCAAAGCCCTCTTTCCTTTCTCTCCTGCCCGTCAGCCCGTCCCGGCGTCAGGATGGCCCTCCGACGTCGCCCCTCGCACCTCCCTTCCCTGCTCCCCGTCTGCTCCACGCGTGAACACCGATATGAAGAAGTGGGCCTCGGCCCCGTTCAGGCGACGGCCACTCCGGTCGGTCAGACCGATCGTGCTGCCGTTCGGCACATAGGTGATGAGGTATTGGCCAAAGCTATCGCGATGCACCCGGTAGCCCTCGTTGGCCCAGTGGACGGATTTGCCGGCATCCACGGCGGCCATGATCTGCGTGATGTTCATTTTGATCTCCAGTTCCAGTTTTGACCTTGGCGACGCGGCGCGCTCAGCCCGCAGTGTCGGCATCATGCCTGCACCGCTGGCCCGGCATCGGTGATGTGACGACGCATCGCCTCCAGGCTGGGGCGAGGCGCACGGGCGATGAAGCCGCCGTCCACGTCCGATAGATCGGCACCGCTTAGGCGGCGCGATCTGCCGCCTTGGGAGAGCCCGCCCCCACGATCCGGCCGAGGATCGCGGCGGTCTCGACACCCTCCCCGTGCGGCACGAAGACCCGGAGCTGGTAGGCGATGATCTCGGTAAAACAGCCCAGAGCCTTCAGCCCGTCGATCGCACCCCGGCCGGCCCCGTCGATCTCGAGACGGGCCGCGCCCGCGACCCGGCGGCGGGTGAGCGTGAGGCCCCGGCCCAGGTCGACCGGCGCGGTGGAGCCGAGCGCCGCCGTCAGCATCTCCTGCGGGGTCTTCGGTGTGCCCACCATGAACCGGGCACGCAGCGCGGCCGCACCGTCTTCGCTGACGGTCCGGCCGATCATGCTGCCCTGCCCTTCCGGCGTGACCCGATAGATGCGCTCGTTGCCCGAAGGGATGTCCTTCCAGATCGGCAGCAGGAGCCCGGTGAGGAGATTGAGCTTCGTCGTGGTGGTTTTCGGCAGGCTGTCGGCCTCCGCGTCCCAGAGACGCAGGAACTCCCGGCGCGCGATCTCTTCCCAAGCCGAGGCCTGGTACTTCCCCTCCTCGACATAGGTCGATCCAGTCGGCCGCGTGACCTTACGCATCAGCGTGACGGTCTCCTCGTCATAGATCTGCATGGGCCGCGACGAGATCAGCGCCGCGCGTCCTGAGGCGCGATTGACCATCGGCAGCTTGTCGTGGTTTCGATCCACCGCGTCATCCCCCGCGAGGACATGGACAGGGTCTGTCACCTCGAGCCCGATGATCCGCGTCACCGCCCCGGACCGTGGACAGGTCCAGAGGTCCTCAGCCGAGACCTGCTCGATCCTCTCACCGCGCAGAGTCTCGACCCCGAGTTCGAGCGTGCCCGCGGCCCGCGCCCGTTCGGTCTGATCGGCAATCCGGGTCATGAACTCGGCGAAGAGCGCGTTCTGCATATGGATCGGCAGCGCCAGCATCCGGTTCAGGAAGCGCTGGTTGGGCGGCAACTCTTCCAGCAGCACCCCGTCCTGATCAATCAGCCGAAGCGCGGTCCAGTCCGCGAACCGCTCATAGCTCATCGCCCCGGCACGCCCGGCGGCCAGGTCGGCGTAATAGCCGCGCAGTGCGGCCCGCGCGATCGGGCTTTCGAGATTGTCCTCCTCGCGGAACATACCCTGCGAGCCGGTCTCGCGCTGCCCCTTGGTGAGCGCCCCCAATTGGTCGAGCCGCCGGGCGATCGTCGAGGTGAAGCGTTTCTCGCCATGGACATCCGAGGTGCAGACCCGGAAGAAAGGTGCACTGACCTGGGCCGAGCGATGCGTGCGGCCGAGCCCCTGGATCGCCGCATCGGCCCGCCAGCCGGGCTCCAGCAGGTAGTGCCGCCGCCGCTTCTGGTTCTTCGCCGATCTGGCGGCATGATAGGATCGACCCGTGCCTCCGGCATCGGAGAAGATGAGGATGTCCTTCTCGCCCTCCATGAAGGCCCGGGTTTCCGAGGAATTGCTGCTGGCGGACCGCTTCTCGATGAAGAGCGCGCCGTCCGGCGACTTCAGCGGCCTGACAGAGCGCCCCGTCACCTCGGCCACCGCCTCGTCTCCAACGGCCCAGAGGATCTGATCGAGCGCGGAGGGGATGGGAGCCAGGGCCATCAGCTCCATCATCGCCGCATCGCGCAGGGCTACGGCCTCGCGCGAGACGACCAGAGCGCCATCCGCGTCCCGAAGCGGCTCTGCCACCATGGTCCCGTCGATCTCGACGAGTTTCTGGGCGTGGATCGGGAAAGCCTGTTCGAGGTAGCCCAGGACGTAATATGCCGCGTCAGCGTTATGCTGAGTTCTGGGTTTCAAGCTGTTGTTCTGGCGTTTCATTTTCGGGTTCCCGCTTTGGATAATAATGATGCCTCTGCTCTCAACTGCAGAAGGACATCCCCATGAACTCCCCCTCGAACTCTCCGGTCGGCGGCCGCGCCGAAGCCGACGACCTGCTTACGCCTGCCGCTTTCGCGCTTTATGCTGGACGGGGCGGAAAGGTCTGGGTGGAAATCGCAGGTGGCGGACAGAAGCGACATTGAGGCGGAGTTGGCGCGGGTTCGAGCCCGTCTGGCCGATCTGGATGTCGAACGAACGCAGCTTCAGCGCGACGTTGCAGCGCTAGAGGCTCGTCTCGCTGCAGAGCACGTGCCGGCAGTGAGACAATCCTCATTCGAGAACGCCCCGGTTACGAATGCTTCTCCGTCGCACCAAAAGGTCGAGCTGTTCCGTCGCCTGTTCGCCGGTCGGCCTGACGTGTTTCCGGTGCGATGGGAAAACAGGAGGACCGGTCGCTCAGGATACTCGCCGGCTTGCGGCAACGAATGGGTGAAGGGCATCTGTGGCAAGCCAAAGGTCAAATGCGGCGAGTGTCCTCATCAGAAGTTCATACCGCCGGATGAAGGTGTTATTGCAAGGCACCTGCGTGGCGACGACGGTCGGGGCGGGGATTTTGTTGCAGGCGTCTATCCGCTCTTGCCCGGAGATACCTGCTGGTTCCTGGCGGCGGATTTTGACAAGACTTCCTGGTCGGAGGACGCCAATGCGCTGCTCGAAACCTGCCGGGTGAAGGGCGTGCCCGCAGCGTTGGAGCGGTCGAGGTCGGGTAACGGCGGGCATGTCTGGATATTCTTTGCTGAAGCGGTTTCTGCCCGTCTGGCGCGCCAGCTTGGATCCGTCCTGATCACGGAAACGATGGAAAGGCGGCCGGAAATCGGCTTCGCATCCTATGACCGGCTGTTTCCGAACCAGGACATCATGCCGCTTGGCGGGTTTGGCAACCTGATCGCGCTGCCGCTCCAGAACACCGCGCGCAAGGTGGGCAACAGCGTCTTTGTCGACGCGGACATGCGGCCATATGATGATCAGTGGGCCTATTTGTCTTCCTTGCCGCGAATGACCGCCGCAGCGGTGACCAACCTCGTTGAAGCGGCGGAGCTTTTCGGGCGGGTGCTGGGCGTCCGCATGCCGGTTGAGGACGAGCAGGCGGACGAACCTTGGAAAATGCCTCCGTCACGTCGCAGCACGCCGCGTCGACTGGAAGTGCCCATCCCGCAGACCATCAAGGTGACGGTTGCCGATCAAATTTACATCGACCGATCCGACCTTCCATCGGCCATGATTGCCCAACTGGTGCGGTTGGCCGCGTTCCAGAATCCCGAATTCTACCGCGCACAAGCGATGCGGCTGCCTACATTCGGGAAGCCCCGCATTGTGTCCTGCGCCGAGTTGCATCCCCGGCACGTCGCGTTGCCGCGTGGCTGCTTTGATGAGGTGACCGGGTTTTTCTCCGATCACGGAGCAACTGTCGAAGTGGACGATTTGCGTGAGGACGGAGCCCCTTTGCCGGAGATTGTGCGCTTCCGAGGCGAGCTGCGCCGGCAACAGTCGCAGGCATTTGACGCATTGGTCGAACACGATACCGGCGTGCTGGCCGCCACCACCGCCTTCGGCAAGACGGTCGTGGCCTCCGCGCTGATCGCACATCGCGCCCGCAACACGCTGGTTCTGGTGCACCGCCGGGAATTGCTGAATCAATGGGTCGAACGGCTTGGCTCATTTTTGCAGATCGATCCCAAGCTGATCGGCGCCATCGGGGCCGGAAAGCGCAAACCCACCGGTGTGATCGACGTGGCGCTTATCCAGAGTCTGGTTCGCAAGGGTGAAGTTGACGACATCGTTGCCGATTACGGCCATCTTGTCGTTGATGAATGCCATCACTTGTCCGCTGCAAGCTTCGAACTCGTCGCCCGCAGATCGAAAGCGCGCTATGTCACCGGATTGTCGGCAACCGTTGCCCGAAAGGACGGGCATCACCCGATCATCTTCATGCAATGCGGCCCGGTGCGCCATCAGGTGAGCGCAAAATCGCAGGCCGCCGAAAGCGGCCTTCGCCATCGGGCGCGGGAACGTCACACGAGATTCCGGTTGCCGGAGGCGCTCGCCATGGCCGAGCGCCCGTCCATGCCCGCAATTTATGCAGCACTGGCGGCGGATGAGACCCGAAACGACCTGATCTTCGACGACGTTCTGAAATCGCTTGAGGCCAAGCGCTCGCCGATTGTCCTGACCGAGCGAAAGGATCACCTCGACTATCTCCAGCAGCGGTTTTCCAGATTCGCCAGGAATATCGCCGTGCTCCGGGGCGGCATGTCGGCAACGGACCGGAAGGCCGCGCAGACGGCGTTGAGCGTTGCCGATGATGAGGAACGGCTGATCCTCGCGACAGGGCGCTATATCGGCGAGGGCTTCGATGATGCGCGGCTCGACACCCTGTTCCTGACGATGCCGATCGCATGGAAGGGAACGTTGGCGCAATATGTCGGCAGGTTGCACCGGCGGCATGACGACAAGAAAGACGTGTTGGTGGTTGACTATGTCGACAGTTCGGTCCCCGTCCTCGCCAGAATGGCTGCCAAACGAAGGACGGGCTATCGGGCGCTTGGCTATGTGATGGAATAGCGCCCCGCAGAATGCGGGACGCCAATTTTGTCTTGTCGTTCAGGAACGCTGCGCGGCGACGGCCAATATTTGCATCAGCTTGTCCGAAGGCTCACGGAACTTGCCGGGCTTGATCAGCGGTGCGTGATGCGCCTCGAGAAGCGCAAGCTTCTCGGTTGGATCCGCGCGCAGATACATCTCGGTCGTCTGGATGCTGGCATGGCCAAGCCAGAGCGCGACCTTGCGGATATCGCCGGTGGCCTGAAGCGTGTGCATGGCGCAGCTGTGCCGCAGCACATGTGGGGTGACGTGCTTTGCGGCAATCGACGGCGCCGAACGTTCGGCCACCGTCACATGCTGCCTGAGCCGATATGCAAATCCATCCCGCGTCATTTGCCGCCCATCTCGGTTCAGAAACAGTTCCGGGCCTACATTGCCGGGCCGGACGGCCAGCCACGCCCGGATGGCGCCCTGGGTCTCCTTCCAGAGCGGCAGCACACGCTCCCGCCGTCCCTTGCCCAGGATCCGCAGGCTGGAAAACGACCCATCGGGAAAATCGTCCATCCGCACCGCGAGCAGTTCGGACGCCCTCAACCCCGCCGCATAGGCCAGATGCAACATGGCCCGATCCCGCAATCCGCCCCGCGTGTGGCGGTTCGGCGCGGCAAGCAGGGCGCGGACTTCTTCCTTGGTCAGATAATCGATCAGCTTGGCGTCTGTCCGCTTGGTCGGCATGGCGCGGATCATCCTTGCCTGCTCAAGGCAGGCCGGATGGCGATGCTCAATGAAACGAAAAAACGATTTGATCGCTGCCAGTCGCGCGTTGCGGGACCGGATGGAATTGGCGCGTCCCTCTTCGATATGTTCGAGGAACGCCCTGACCATCTGCACATCAATATCTTCGATGAAAAGTTCCGATGGAGTTCGCTTGAGCCGCCCGGCGACAAACCGCAGCAAGAGGGCGAAAGCACGGGCATAGGCCGCGATGGTATGCCGGCTTGCCCCGCATTCATCGGGAAGATGGGTTTGCAGAAAGGCGGAAAGGTCGGGAGCAAGCGGGGTCATGTCGCACCTCCGATCCAGGTCTCCTCGGCGGTCGACGCAATCATCCGCAACAGAACCGGCGTGGCCTCAAGGTACCAGTAGGTGTTGGCAATATCCACATGGCCGAGATAGGTGCTCAAGGCCTTCATGTGCCGCAACACCGCCTGCGGGTTGTTCCCGCAGGCCTCCAGCGATCGCACGGCGAAGGTATGGCGCAGATCGTGCACCCGGGGACCGGGACCCGTTGGGTTGCGATAGCCGAGCTTGCGCACGATCCGCACGAAAACCACGTGGACCCTCGTCGCCGTCGGGGGGCGGCCATGGCCCAGAACGAAAAGCGCATCGCCTACTTTGCGTAGGCTGTTGCGGGCTTCAAGATACCGATCCAGCGCGGCGCGGGTCGAGGCATGGATGGGAACGAGACGGGTTTTGCCGAACTTGCCCTTGCGGATCATGAGGCCGTCTTCCGTCAGATCGCCGCGCTGCAGGGACAATGCCTCCGAAATCCGCAAACCCGTCGAAGCGAGCAGCCCGAACAGGTTATGGTAAGTCAGCGGGCTGATCGGCGACAGGCCGGGCACCAGAAGCGCTTCCTGCATGATCCGATTGATCTGGTCTCGCGTCAGAATATGTGGAGCGGGCCGCCTTCGCCGTGATCGGCCCAGAAGCCCTATCGCCGGTATCTCGTGCTGCGCATCCTCCGCATGCAGGAACACCGCCAGCGCGCGGGCGCGATCAAACCGGGCCTGCGCGGCGTCCGGCGTTGCAGCTCCGCCGGCCCATTCGAGAATCAGTGCTGCTGTCAGATGCGTGATGGATCGTTCCGCGGCAAAATCCGCGAAGGCGCGCAAGGATACCTCCTGCGCGGTGAACTTCTTTCCGAGTGTGCGGCTGAATTGGACGAAGCGATCAACGTGGTGATGTATCATGACTCGTACCCCGGCCATGGTTGAGCCACTTCCGCCAGCATCCCGACATCGACCTTGGCATAGATCGCGGTCGTATCGCGGGAACTGTGGCGCAGCGCGGCACCGATCAGGTCAAGGTCCGCACCACCGCGCAGCCAGGCGGAAGCCAGTGAATGGCGAAAGACATGCGAACCGGTCGGCAAGCCGGTAAAGCCGCCGCGTCTCAGGACGCGGGAAACGATCCCGGCAATCTCGGCGGAGGATCGCAGCGGGGTGAAAGGAGCCTGGACTCGGAGAAAGACCCTGTCCGACGCGACCACCGGACGCGCATTCTCGATATAGGCCAGCAGCGCATCGCCTACATCCTGCGGCAGCGGCATCATCACGCCGCGCCTGCCCTTGCCGTACAATCGCAACCGACTCGCGCGCCAGTCGATATCTGACAAATGCAACTGCCAGATATCCCCCGCGCGCAGGGCCAACCGGGCGAGAAGGAGAAGTATCGCGCGGTCCCGGATCTCGACCGGCGTATTGGTGCGACAGGAGACGATGATCTCTTCGATCTTCGCAGTGGGAATCGTGCGCGGGACTGTAGAAAGCTTGCGCCGAACAGCAGATGGCACCGCATGCAGGAGCGACGGGGCGCATGCGCCCTGGACGATCGTAAAGCGCAGGAAGGCGCGCAACACGGTGACCGTCTTGCGCACAGATGATCGGGAGCGTTCTTCGCCCTGGTCCAGGACGATCGACCGGATGGACGCAGCGCTGTAATCCTTCGGAGTTGCCCCAAGGCGTTCCAGCCAGCGGCCCGCTTCATTCAAATAGCGCCGTACGGTCTTGGGCGTCACCCCACGCTCGCTTCGCAGCCATTCCGAAAAGCCGGTCAGACGTGGATCTTCTGCGGAGACTTTGTCAGGTGCTTCGGGCGAGAGCAGACCTTCGGCGATCAGGTGCCGGACAAGCGCAAGGGCACCTCGTTTGCGGTTCTTATAATGAGACGCCAGAACCTTTTTGCCATGTTTGGTCATTTCCCCGCAGCGGCATTCGTGCCGCGCGAACTGATCGATGGTTCCGTCACCGATTGCGGTCACCGGAACTCGCTGCTGGAAAACCCATTCGGCAAAATGGCTGGCGTGGCTGAGCAGTGTTGTGCACGACACCTTGCTGTAGCCTGCGGTGTCGAGCTTCTCTGCAAAAGCCTCCAGGTGCTGTCCAAGCCGGGCGGTGTCATTGGGGATCACAACCACGCCAGTCTCCTCGAGATATCGAAGAAACCGCCGGGTATAGGTGGCATACATCGGGCTACGCAATTGTTTGGGGCTGTAGCGACCGCAGCGGCAGCGGTGACGAAGAAACCTGTCAAAAACCGACGCGTCGAGGTCACGGACAGAGACTTTCCGTGCATGCGCCCACTTCAGAAAATGGCGGGCTGCGCTCAGCGCGCCCGGGGAAAGCCTTGGATTGTCGGCGTGGTACGCGACGACCAGAGCGAGGTTGTCGACGCCGTCGCGCGCACGGCGCGGAGAGTTTGAGGGAGTGTTCATGGGGGATATCCTTCTGCGATTGAGAGCAGAGGCATCATGATTATCCAAAGCGGAAACCCGAAAATGAATCACCAGAACAACAACTTGAAACCCAGAACTCCGCATAACGGTGACGCGGCATATTATGTTTTATCCCAAGCTTGGGATAAGACATAGTCGCGCGGGGTCAGCGCGCCCTGCGTCAACTCATCCTCGGGGTCCATCGCCTCCAGACGCCGTTTCAGGAGGCTCTCGCCGGTGGAGACCACCTGGATGACGCAGGCATATCCCTCCGCCAGATCCTCGCCGATGGCGCGGATGATGGTCGGGGCCTTCATGCCGAGGAGCAGGTGGTTGAAGAAGCGCTGCTTGGTGCTCTCGAACCGTGACTTCGCTGCAGACCGCGCCGCAGAGGCGTTCGTCTGACCGGAGGCATCGTTGACGCCGGTCGCGGTCAGCGCCGCCTCGAGATTGTGATGGATTGTCCGTAATCGCGAGGACGCGATAATGCGAAGGAATGCGGCACCATCGCTATCATTCAGGGAGTTCAGGGCTACGTCCTTCACATTATTTCTCCGTGGTTCGGGGTCAGAGGGTGTCGAGCCAGTCGAGCAGGTCCGCGTCACGTTTCCATCGCGCGGGTCGATTTCCTGCTGCTGGAACGCCAACCTGTTCGAGCGCCTTTCGCTTGGTTTCGAGGTTGGCCTGGGCATAGTGGTTGGTGGTGTCCAAGCTGACATGCCCCAGCCAGCTTCGGATGACGGTGATGTCGACGCCCGCCGCGACGAGGTGGACGGCCGTCGCGTGCCGGAAACTGTGCGGCGTCACATGCTTCGAGCGAAGCGTGGGTGTCGCATTCGCCGCCGCTGCGACGTAACTCGCCAGCTTGTACCGCACGCCCGATGCCCCCAGGGGTTCGCCGTAACGATTGACGAAGATGCGCTCATCCGGTGCGCGCGGCTGCCGCTCCAGCAGCTTTTTCAGCAACGCCACCGTTTCCGGCCAAAGCGGGCAGATGCGTTCTTTTCGACCTTTTCCGTAAAGACGCACGCAATACGGTGCTTCGAACCGGATCGCCTTGGGACAGAGATCGAGCGCCTCCTGGATACGCGCACCGCTATTATAGAGCAGTGACAGCAGCACATGGTCTCGCATCCCTTCGATGGTCGACCGGTCGGGTTGCGCGAGAATGGCCTCGACCTCCGCTGGCTCAAGATAGCAGGGTGCGGCGGTGGGTTTGCGCTTGAGCGGGATCGCGAGGACCTCTGCACATTGGGCGACATATTCGGGATCCTTGTCCGCCACGAAGCTGAAGAAGCTGCGGATGGCGGCAAGCCGGCAGTTGCGCGTGCCGATCGTGCCCTTGCGACCATGTTCAGCATGATTGAGGAACGCGCGGACCTCGCCGGCGGAGACGTCGGCCAGGGTGATCCTTGCGACACCACGGTCGTTTCGCTCCGCGACGAACCGAAGCAACAGCCGCCAGGTGTCCCGATAGGACTTGATGGTGTGGATCGAGGCGCTGCGCTGTTCCGCCAGCCATTCCTGGAAGAAGGCCCGCAATAGTTCGGGGAAGGGATTTGCGGCTTTCATCACAGCGCCTCCCCGTTGAGGCAGGGGGCACCGACGACGCGGAACCGCTCGCTGGCTTCCTGCAGCAGATCCTGCGTGACGGTGATGTAGACCAGCGTCGAGTTGATGTCCCGGTGACCCAGATAGGTCGAGAGGAAGTGCAGCCGGTCCTGCGGGTTGATGCCGGCTTGGTACCATTGGAGGATCCGGTTTACGACCATCGAGTGCCGCAGGTCATGCACACGCGGCCCTGTCCGTCCGGAAAGCGGTTTGAACCCGCCGCGGCGCATGACGTTGGTGATCATCGTTGTGACCACCACCGGGGCGTAACGATCCTTGAAGTGATCCTGCCAGAACAGCCCCGACTGCGGGTCCTGTGGGGCACCAGCGCGCCGCCGCGCATCGAGATAGGCGCGCAGTTCAACCATGACGCTGCCCGATAACGGCAAGATCCTGGTCTTGTAGAACTTCGTTTCCCGGATCGTGATCGTGCCGGATCGAAGGTCGGCGTCGCCCAGATCGAGCCACGCAATCTCACTACGTCGCAGCCCGGCGCAATAGGCCAGCAAGATCATCGTGTAGAGGGTTAGCGGCCGCAGCGGGGCATGCGGCGACGGATAGCATCGGGCAACTTCGAGCATGAGCCGGATGTCAGCCGGGCTGAAGATATGCGGACGCCGGTGCTCCCGCGCCACCTCCCGCTCCGGTCGCGGGTTGAAGCGTTTCGGCGGGATGTTCGGATCGAGCCGTTGCCGCGCCTTGGTCAGGATGCGCCCCAGCTTCTGGCATTCTGCCGCGTGATTGCGGGTCGGCTTTGCTGCCGCCCAATGCGTCAACATCGTCTCAAGCGGCTCTCCGGCCAGTTCCGGATGAGCCTGCAGGAACCGGTCGAACCGCAGCAACCAATGAGCTTGCGTTTCGTACTGGTAGCCCCGGTTTCGCATCAGCGCGACATGGTCACGCATGAAGTCGCCCAGAACGCTGCCGTAGGGCGCAGGCCGATACAGTCCCGCGAGGGCCTCGTCGGGATTGGACGATGCAAGGGCACGCCAGATCGGCTTGTTCTGCTTGATGTTGTGCTGCCTGCGAAGCTCGGCAACGGGATTGCTGGCGATCAACTCGTTCTGGACCAGATAGTCGAGGAAACGGTCAACGATGCAGACCTGGTTCAATAGCGTCGACAATTTCCAGCGCGGTGCCATTTCGCCCAACCAGTCTTCGATCATCTGGCGATCCACTGCAGGGTGCCGGAGCGCAACATCTTCGAAGCTGCGAAGGAACCAGCGATACGTGGGTCTGCTTCCCGGCCGGAACTGCGACTTCTCCAGAAAGGCGTCGATGATGGTGCGATCGGGATCGTGCCAGGCGCTCATGACAGCACCTCCGATCCGGGCACGTCGAGCGCTACCGCCCGCAAATCTTCGGTGGCAAGTTTGAGATAGGTGTTGGTGGACTCGGTTGATCGGTGCCCGAGCACGTCGCCGATGATCTTTTGCGGAACCGACGCCCGCAGCAGTTCAACCGCACGCGCGTGGCGGAAGATATGCGGTCCACGTTTTCCCACCGGGGTGACGCCCGCTGCCGCCAGACGTCTTTTGACCATGCCGTGCAAGTTCGTCATCCGGGTATAGGGTGCAAGAGAGCGGATGAAGATTTCCCGGCATTCGACCTGCGGGCGCCCGGCACGCAGATAGTCAAGCAGCGCATCGCCGACCGGCGTCAGAAGCGGCATGGTGGAACAGGCATTGGTTTTGGTGTGCCGGATCCGCAGCGAATCCGCGCGCCAGTCGATGTCGTCGAGCCGGAGATTGCAGATCTCGCCTTGCCGCAACCCGTAGGTGGCAAGCATCAGCAAAATGGCATGGTCGCGCAGGCCCCTCGGCGACCTGTCTCTGCCGGTGGCCTCCAGAACCAGATCGATCTGGCTGCGGCTCAGGATCGAGGGAACATCCTCGTAGGCATAGAGCATGGGGCCGATGACCTGTGGGCTCAGATCGGTCGGAACCCGCCCCGACTGATGGAGATAGCGTAGCAGCGAACGGAGCCATGCGGCAGAACCCGAGAGCGATATCCGGCGCAGACCGATGGCGCGCATGTCCATGTAGTGATCGATATCGCGCACGGCCATTGCCGAGAGATCGTCGGCGCCGCTGCGGCAGAAGTACCAATCCAGAAAGCGCCGCGCCTCCCGTGAGCGCGCGTCGATCGTCGCATCTGACAGACCGCGTTCGTCACGCATCCAGTTCCCGTAATCATGGCAAATGGCGTGCCGGAGCATCGCACCCGATTCGATTTCTGTTTCAGGCGGCCACGTGCCTTGGGCGAGGCGGAGCAACCTGCCGATCGCTGTTTGCGGCAGCCTGTGCCAGCGTGAGCTGGGCGGACGACCGTAGCGATCCTGAAAGCAAAGGACTGCGTGGCGGAAATACTGATCGACCTGCGCTGGCGTCACCATCGTCACCGGCATGCCACGCTCAGCCAGGTAGTCCAGGAACCGGCGGGCGTAGAGCCGATGGTTGGTCACGACCACCGGATTGTAGTTCTGCTCCATGAGCGATTTCGCAAGCTCTTCGATCAGCTCGTCGTGCAATTTCAACATGAATGTCTCCTCAGACGGTTGGAAAGCCGCCGAGGTTTGCAATCAAAATAATGCGCAGCAAAGCCCGCGCTGATATCCAGAAGCCAAGGAAAACAAAAATGAATCCCGGACACCTTCGCATTATCGCGTCCTCGCGATTACGGACCTTATGCGCAGCTGCGCATAACGTCCGGAAGGCACCGGCATAGGCGTCGTAGATCTCGATCTGGGACGGCGTGAGCGCATGTTCGAGCACGTCATATTCCACGCCGTCGAAGCTGAGCGCCCGAGCCGTGTAGAAACCGAGCGTCTTGAGGTCGCGCGCCACCACCTCCATCGCCGCCACCCCGCCGGCCTCCATCGCGGAGACAAAGCTCTCGCGGCTCGGGAAAGGATAGTCCGGTCCCTGTCCCCAGAGACCGAGGCGGGAGGCATAGGCCAGATTGTGCACGCTCGTGGCCCCGGTCGCCGAGACGTAGAAGACCCGTGCCCGGGGCACTGCCAACTGCAAACGCAGCCCGGCGAGACCCTGCTGGGAGGGTTTGACGCCCCTGCCCGCCTCAGACCCGGCGGCGTTCTGCATGGCATGTGCCTCGTCGAAGGCCAGCACGCCGTCGAACCCCTCGCCCATCCAGTCGAGGATCTGGCCGAAGCGCGTCGTCCCACATTTGCCCGCCGAGCGCAGCGTCGCATAGGTGACGAAGAGGATGCCGTCGCCCATGGATATCGGCTGGTCGGGCTTCCATTTCGAGAGCGGCTGGATATCCGCGGGCGAGCCACCAAGATCGGTCCAGTCACGGATCGCATCCTCGATGAGCGTGGCGGATTTGGAGATCCAGACCGCCTTGCGCCGTCCCGCGAGCCAGTTGACCAGGATGAGCCCGGCGCATTCCCGGCCCTTGCTACACCCCGTCCCGTCGCCCAGGAAGTATCCGAGGCGATAAGCCCGGGCTTGCCTGTCATCGTCGGCGCGCATCATCCGGGTCTGGTCTTCGTCGATCGTGAACCTGCCCGGCAGGTCGCGTTCGTGGGCATCATTCGCCATGACGATGGTTTCGAGCTGGGCCTCGGAGAGATGGCCCTCTTCGATCAGGCGACCGGGCAGCCGCAGGTCAGTAGCGGCGGCGTTCGACGGCACCGGCGGGGCCACCGAGGCCATTGCGATACTCTCGACCAGCGGCGTGGGATGTTCCTGCGCGCCCGCAATCTCGATCCGCTGAGGACGGTAACGGGCATAGATGTCCGAAACCGGGGTGTTTTCGCGGGGGGTGTCGAGGGCGGTGAAGGCCAGCGGGACGGCTGCCTGGGCTTTGGGTTTGAAGGTAGAGCTTGCGACAACCCGTCGGCTGCGTACGGCGGGAGTAGTGCCCTGACGCGGCATGGCCCGGACCTGTGCACGCGACTGAAGCGGAGCGTCAGATCGGGTCGCGGCGATATCATCGACGATGTGCTGCGCCGCCTCCAGATCGGCCGCAACCGCGCGGACGAACGCGACCTCCTCCTGCACCTTGTCGAAAACCATGAGCTGGGTCTCAACCGTGGTGCCGAGCTTGCGGTAGACATGGCCGGGGATCGTGAGAGCCAGACGCGGCTTCGCGATGGCCGAGGCCCGCGCCCAATGGGCCGCATCCCGCTCCGGTGAAAATCCCGTCGGCATGATCGCCACGAGCCTACCGCCGGGGGCGAGCCGCTTGGCGGCGGCGATCAGATGCTTTGCCGCGACATGCCTGTCGCGCGACCGATCGACCGAGGAGGCGAAGGGTGGGTTCATCACGATGACGCCCGGAAGATCAGATGCGGTCAGGAGGTCGTCGATATGCTCCGCATCATGGCCGGTCACCTCGACCGCGAAGACCGCCTCGAGCAGGGCGCGGCGGAAGGGATCGATCTCGTTGAGCATCGGCTTACCGCCCGCGCGCAGGGCAAAACCGGCCAGCGCGCCGGTGCCGGCCGAGGGTTCGAGGAAGGTCTCACCAGACCGTATGGACGCAGCGCGTGCAACTAGCGCGGCATAGGGCAACGGGCTGCTGAATTGCTGCAGGCGGATCTGCTGCTCAGAGCGCCGCGTTTCCGTCAGGAGCCGCGAGGCCAGCAGTCCGGCAGAGGTCAGCGCGTCTTGGCCAGTCCCCTGTACGACCTGCATGACCGCAGCGGCCTGCATCGCGTCATAAGCCATGCGCCAGGACCAGGCGCCCGCGGCATCGCTGCCGCCAAAGGTCTCACGCATGAGCCGTGCCAAAGACGAGCTTCTGAGCGGTCCTTCGGCGAGTGCGCTGCCGATCAGAGGCAGGACCTCCCTGAGCCGAGCATGTGATGGGATAACGGGGTCGGTGTTCAGCCTACGATTGACCATGGGATCTGTCCTTCCAGTCAGGTTACGGGTCTGACAGGACAAAAAGCCGCCTTTCCACTTTCGGCAGCGGGGAGGAGGCCCAAGCTTCGGAGGCTAGGCAGATCAAATATGTAAAAGGCCCCGTTGCGGGTGTATTCGGCCAAAGCGGCCGTTCAGGCAGCGCGTGGCGAATGACAACTTCGAGCCCAAAGTACCAGTTACTGCACTATGCGCGAATGTCGGCCATCAATGAGACTACGCCTACACACGCGCAATCTCACGGATCAGATCATTTGTCTCTGGTCTCGTCGTTTGGTGCCGATAACGAAGAGCAGAAACAGTTCGCGAAATTTCAAGGCCGTCGATGAGTATCGAAACGAGGCCCCTATCTGCTGGAATTGCCGTGGTTGGCAAAATCACCGCGCCTAATCCCTGCCGCGCGAGTTCGACTAACCAATCCACGCGATTTGACCGATAGGCCGCGTAGAGTTCGTGACCTTGGTCTGTACATGCCCGATGCAACGCATCGCGCATTTCGCAATTGGGTCGATCGAGCATGTCAGTTTCAGCGAGTGTCGAAAGAGAAATAGCGTTTCGTCCAGACAACGGGTGCGACTTGGACACCACAACCTTGTAGGACTCGTCATAGAGCTGGTCTATTCGATAGAGGTCTTCACTGACCGTCGCCGCTGTGACAACGACGTCAAATTCACCCTCTCGCAATCCGGACAGAAGCTTGGAGGCAGACGCCACGATCAACTCTATTTCGGCTTGCGGCAATCGTGTACGGAAGCGTTCCACGGCGGCTGAAATCCGGTTGTGACCAATCGTTTCGCCAACACCGACAGAAATAGGAACCCGCTCTAGTCGCGTGTGGCGGACGGCTTCTGCCTTAGCTGCCTGCGTTTCGTCATGCGCTTTCTGTAGCCTTGGCTGCATGAGTTTTCCGAGTGCCGTCAACCTGCATCCCGCGCGGTCCCTGACAAACAGATCACCCCCGAGCTCGTGTTCAAGTTTCTTGATCGCGGTCGTCAAGGACGGTTGGGAAACATTTGAGGCGCTAGCGGCATGGGTGAAGTTGCGATGCTGGCAGACAGCCAAAAAATACCTGATCTGGTTCATCTCCACTGCCACAGTCTCCGTCACTTTCCGCCATGAGGTTCACCATAGCACATGTCTATCAAAGAATAGAAGTTCGGGATTGGTGCCTGAGGCATTCGGCATGAGAAAAGGGTGCATCGAATCCAAACAAAACAACTTCTCAATCAGGAGGCGACTATGAAAGCCCAAATTCTCAAGACACTCGCCGCTTTGGCCTTGATCACGACATCTGCAGCCGCACAGGAAACCCCAATGGAAAATCACACTGCCAGCTACATCGCCATGCCCGCCGCTGAAGGCCAGACCGAAGCATTCGCCGAATTTCTGGCCGGAGCCGCCCCGATTGTCGCGGACACCGAACCAGGCACCGTGCTTTGGTTTGCCTTGCAAGACGACGATACGCTCGCGATCTTTGATATCTTCGTGGATGAAGAAGCGCGCAATGCGCATTTCTCCGGCGCTGTGGCCGCGGCTTTGAACCAAAATGCCGACGCGCTGGTCGCCGGGGGCTGGGACGATGGTGTTGTCGCGAATATCAACAATTCGGATGTCCTGTCGGTGAGGGAACCGGTTGATCTCTACTCGGCGACGACAGCCACGTATATCACGCTCGAAGCAGCACCCGGCAAAGGGCCGGAGCTGGCAGCCTTGCTGACCGCAGCTGGTCCCATCGTCGGAGAAACCGAACCTGGCACATTGTTCTGGGCGGCGCTGCAGATTGACGAAACATCTTTCGCAATCTTCGACATCTTCACCAACAATGCTGGCCGTGAAGCACACTTTGCCGGTCAAGTCGCCGGGCTGCTGAACGAACGGGCAGCGGAGTTGGTCGCTGGCGGGTGGGACGACGGTGTGGTCGCTAACGTCCACAACTTCGACATCCTCGCCATCAAGTAACGCGATGTGACAGGAACAAGAGGCGTCTGGTGCAACGCATCAGGCGCTTTGCCGAACGAATTTAGATTCACCGTTAAGCTGTCGTTCGAGTAACTGCAGCGAATTAGCGATTTGTCCGCGCTGCCGACGCTTGCACAGGTCGCAGACAATGACCGCTTCAGCGTAGGCCGACAGATCAGAAGCACCCTTCCAACGACAAGAGCAGAACCATTTGATGCCGTCCAAGCAGCGTACACGAATTGCGGGCACTCGAGGATCAGGACCGGTTCGACAGCTTCAGTCCGCCTGCGGCGCGGAGGCGCTGCACCTCGCGCAAGATCGCGTCGGTAAAGGCCGGACTGAAAGAGCCGCGCGGTGTCCGCTCTTCGAGCGTATAGGAGGCCTCGAGAATATCGGCGTTCAACTCGTTCAGGATCACCCAGAGCCGGAGATCGATCTCAAGGCCCGCACGCCTGGCCTCGGTCTGGGGTATCTCCAGCGCCGACCGCCCCGGGCCCGGAGCTTTGCTGGTGATCGGCGCGATGAACATGACATGCTGGCCAGCTTGATTGGTTACGACGATCACCACGCAGGACGGCCGCTTCTTGCGACCCTCCGTCTCTCCTCGATCCGCCTGCCATTTCCAGAGATAATGATAGTCGAAGACTTGCCCCGCCGCAGGAAAGTCAGCGGTCACGGAAATGCTCTTCAATTCCCTGATCGAGAAGGCTCCCGAGGTCCTCTGGCATATCAGCCACATCGAGTGCCACCTGCGACCCATACCCGGCCGTCAGGGCCTGGAACCGCTCCATCGACATGACCACGAAACGTGGCTTACGGTGTTTCGTGATGGCGACCGGGGCTACGGTCGCCGCCTCGAAGAGATCGCCCGTATTTCGGGTCAAATCCCCCGCTGCGAACTGTTTCATCCTGGCTCTCCACGCATTCTCAGACTTAATAAGTATATACAGAATTTCCCAATATTCTGCAAGAGGCAGGTTGAAAGGCCTCTCCTCAAGGTGGTGCATCGTCAGACCCCCGGCGGGAAAAGAACTCCTCCAGGACAGGGCTCGCCGCACCCTGCGCCGAGCTGAGACGTTCCGATCCCGCCAGAGAGGCCTTCGACAGACGCACGAGACCGCCGGTTTCCTCGATGCGGTAACACCGGCGTTTTTGCCCTCCACGCCGGTAATGGGTGGCGGTTACGATCTGGCAGGTGCTGCCGTCGGTCAGCGTGACCGGCGCTGCAAGCCGTATCCGGTCCCCCTCATCGTAGTCCGGGATCGCTGCCCAGTCCCGGCAGCGCTTGCGCCAAGCATGGGCATAGCTGTCGGGATCCTTCAACTCGGAGAGCAGGGCCAGAAGGCTGACGGGCGCCCGCGACTCCACCGGGCCGGAAGCCTCCTCCATGTCCTTGTAGCCCCAGCATCCATCGTCATAGCGCGTCAGGAAGACGGCCCCGAAGGTGATCGACCCGTCGGCATCGGGCAAGTAGGTCGCATCCTCAACCGGCGCACCATCGAGCGTCGTTATCCTGGCCGCGGCATACCAGGTCGAGCCGACCTTGCAGGCCTTGAGCAGGACTGTCTTGCGGGTATCCGTCTCGAAGGTGCAGAGCCGGGCGATCTCTGCCTTCTCGTCCGCGTAGGTCGTCACACGGCGGTCGGTGTAGAAGAGCCAGCCCATTATGCCACCCTCCGGTCGTCGACCTCGATCAGCGCGTCCAGCGGCACCCGGTAGGGCAGCATCTCGTCGAAATCCTCGCAGTTGCCGCGGTTCTGCACGAGCGCCTGGGTATCGGTGGCGTCCATGAGGATGACCCGGAACGTGCCGCCGAGACCGGAGGGGACATCATAGGTGCCGCCGATCAGGTAGTCGGCCGCACGGCGCGCAAAGACCCGGATCGTGTGGCCATCGGTCGCCAACCGAATGGTGTCGTGTCCGCGATCGAGGAGCATCTGCACGTCGTCGAGAATGTCGGTGTAGAACTGGCCGGTCAGATCACGAAACGCCGCTTGCCGGGCCGCCATCCAATCGGGATCCCGAAACGGGTTGATGCCTGCGGCGAAAGCATAGGAGGGGTCGGCGCGTTCCGTCGTGACGATCCGCGTGGTGGAGCCATCAATCCCGTTCGAGCGCAGATGGACACCATTGCCGACGATCAGGATCAGGGCGGGGTTGCCGACTGGGCCATTCCAGTTCGGCAGGAAGGTGGAGCAGCCGCGCGCATGCGCGATTTGGGCCGCGACGTCCGCGGCGGAAAAGCTGAGAAGTGCCATTGGATTTACCTGTGAGTTTGACAGAGGTGCGACCCGCACCGGCAATGCGGTGCGGGTCGGCTTCAGGGTCAGGCCGCCTCAGAGACCTCGGTTTCGCCTTCGGACGGCTCGGCGCCAGGGGCTTCGAAAAGTTCGGTGCCGGAGGTCTGCATCATCGGCGGGCACCAGGCCGCAACCGCGGCCCGCTGCGCCTCCGTCAGGGTGGCGAAGGGCTCGGCGAAGAGCTTGTCGCAGAAGGCCACGACCTCTTTCTTGGTCGAGGACGCCAAGGTCACCGCCTCCTGCGCGAGCCCCAACTCCTCGCCGAGGATTTTGAGGAGCCATGCCTTCTTGAAGCGGTTGAAGAGCGCCGCGTTCGGCGCCCAGTGCGCGCGGATGTCCGGCATCACCTCGATCTCGAAATCATGCATCAGGCTGTCGCGCTGACGGTCTCGCGCCAAACAGGACTGCGTGGTCGCCGCCGTGGCGTAGGCCACGAGCTTGGCTTTCTCACGCGCATCGAGCGCGCGGAACAAAGCGAACTGATCGGCGGGGGATTTTGCATCATCCGCCCACGAGAGATCGAGCGCGTCATGCGCGGCAGCCATCTGCTCGAGCGACTTGCCATCGATCTCTTCCATCTTGGCGTGGGTACGATACTCCGGGCGCGCATCGAGTTTGATCGCCTGCGTGACGCCTATGCCGTGGCCCAGCACATCGGTGACCAGTTTGAACAGCGTGAGATCCAGCGTGGCCTCCGGGTGCATCGTCATGGCAGCGCCAAGCGCCATCGCCCGCTCGGTCTTCAGGTCCTCGGTCAGCGAGGCGGGATAAGTGATCTCGTCGCTGTCCGCCGCGCCCTCTTCCGCAGAGGTGCCGGGCACTTTGTCGGACCTCTCCGGCCGGTCTTCGGGACGCACCAGCCCGACATGCAGGGAAATCCTGCCCTGCGCCCAGGTGGCGATCACCCCAGAGCGCGCAAGATCCTCGGCGCTGTATGCCTCCTGCAGATCCCGAGCCTCGGCCTCAAGCGCATCCACCCGTTCGTAGAGCGCATTATACGCCTCGTCCGCGAGGTCCTCGTTCTCCATCTCGCGCTCAAGCTTCTCCAGCTCGGCGGTGACCTCATTGACGCGTTGCTGGCCGCTTTCATCAGGCTCGACCGGCCCCGGATAGACCCGGCCAAACTCGGCCATGGCAGCGTAATCGTACTGGATGACCGCATCGGCCCAGGCGAAGCCCATATCCGCGCGCGCCTCTTCGGCCGCGGCGGTGAGCTTTTCGAGCAGGATCGTCTCCACCAGCGCAGAATCCTCGAGCACGGAATGCTCGTCTAGCAGGTCCGCCGCGATGGCACCGCCACGCGCCTCATAGTCCTTGCGCACGAAGGCCCCGATATCGTCACTGACCTGCACGCCACGCGACTTCAGCGCATTCCGGACCGTATAGGCCTGCAGGTAGTTGCCCTCCTTGGTGAGCGCCTCAAAAACCTCTTTCTGCACCTCCTGGCTCGGGTGATCCGCGAAGGCTTTCATCACGTCGAGCGTGATCGCCTTTGCACGTGCCGCCGCGCGGATCTCCGGATGGATGAGCCCGTAGCGCAGCCGACCTTTGACTGCTGCGACCGTGGTGCCGAAGGTCTTCGCGATGGTCTCTGGCGTCTGGCCGTCGACCTCCATCATCCGCGCGAAGGCCTCGAACTCGTCGATGGCATTCATCGGCGCCTGGGTGATGTTCTCGGCGAGCGACAGCGCGGTGGTTACGTCGCAATCGTCCGGGACCAGGCGACAGTCGATCTTGGTGCGATTGGTGAACCCCTTGGCCGCCTTGTCCGCGACCAGCTCCATGAGGGCCGCATGGCGCCTGCCGCCTGCGAGGACGCCGAACTTACCGTCAATCTTCTGGACGAGCAGCGGCTGGAGAAGGCCCAGCACCGCGATGCTGGCCTTCAGATGCGCGATGTTGTCGGAGGCATAGGCCTCAGGGGACTGAGCCCGCACATTCGCGGGATGGGCGACGAGATCGCCGATGGCGACGGAAACGGGCTGGAGGGCTTGTGTCATGAGATGTCCTTCTCTGGGTTCTGCGCCACCCGGACATCCCGGGCGGCCTGACCGATCCCCGGGTCCGGGAACCAAAAGGACAAAAGGCCCACTTTCCCTTTTGGAGGGTCAGCGGGCCTTTCGGTGTAGGTGAAGGAGGCGCGGCGCACCCCTACCAGTCGTGCGCCATCATGATGGTCAGGACACGCGTGGTGGTCTCGGGGTTGCCGGGATCCTCTGCGCCATAGCGGAAGTCTGAATCCGCTTCGTAGAGATCGAGTTTCCAGAACACGGTCTCCCCGCGGATCATAACTGCCCCGAAATCATGCCACCCATCGGGGTCATTCTCAGGCTCGAAGGTCTCAAACTTCCCGGTGGCTTTAACAGCCTCCGCCATGAAGCCCTCGCCGACCTCCATCAATGACCGGGTCACATGCATCCGGCCCTGGACGGGCCGATCAGGTGGCACCCCGAGGCAGACAAGTTTGCGGAAGGCGTCGTTTTGCGAGGCGATGGCGACCGCGTCGGGCGGGGTGAAGGCGGCAGGTTCAGGATGGCTCATGGGTCTTTCCTTTCCGGATGGGTTGTAACCACCAGACCCAAGGCCTCCTTTCACTTTCCCCGGCGGTCTCAGTCGCAATGGGTTCCTGCCTCACGCGGCCCGCTCCCCCTGCCCCGCCTCCGATGCCGCGACGAGATAGTCGCAGGCGCGCTGCGCATCCGCGGCGTGTTTGAAGATCGCCCGTTTGTCCGACCGAAGCACACGCAGCCAGCTGTCAAGATAGGCCGCGTTCAGCTCCAGCGTATGCGCCGAGAACCCCAACTTCTGGCCGAGGAAAACCGTGCAGAGCTCGACGACCTCTTCGCGCGCGTATGCCGTGTTCCCGAAGCGCGCATCGCCATAGCTGCGGTTCAACCGGTGCCGGGGTTTTGTCCAATGCCCCAGCTCGTGCCCCCAGACGGCATAGAAATTCCGCGGGTCCTCGAAGAGCTCGATCGGGGGCATGTAGATCTTGTCGAGCGCCGGGACATAGCAGGCCTCACGCCCCGCAAAGCTGACATTTGCACCGATGGCTTCAAAGAAAGCCTGCATATGCGGGATCGGAGAACGTTCGGGATGATCCTGCGCATCGGGCGGCGCCGGGTGGAAATGGTCCCCCAACCCCTCGATCTGGTCGGCGTTGAAGACACGATAGGATTTCAGGAAGGGAATGGCCTTTGCGTCTTCGCGCTCGGCGTCCTCGTCGGACACGGTGTCCGCTCCGCGGCGCTCCGCAGTGCCGTAATACACGACCAGCGACGACCGTTCGCCTTTGATGACCCGCGCGTCCAGCTCATTTGCCTGCTTGAGCGTCATCCAATAGGGCGAGCTATACCCCGCCACCATCGTGCGCAGGGTCAGGAGGAAATTATTGATACCCTGATAGGGCGCGCCGTTCTGGCGGAGCGGCAGGGAACTTCCACCCACGGTCCATGGTTTGCGCCAGGGCAGCACGCCCCGGTCGATGATTTCGCTGAGCTCGTCAGTGATCGATGCCGCCGCGTCGAACTTGGGCTTGGTGGATTTGGCCATATGTGGTCTCCGATGTCTGAAGGAGCGCACGGCAACCGTGCGCGGATCGGAGAACGCGTCGGAATGCTGATAGCCTCGCCATCTGTCACTCCAGACCCGAGACCTGTCCCGTTCCAGACCCCTCCGGATCCGCCTGAACTAAAAGCCAGCTTTTTCTCTTTCGTAATCCGCCACAACAGCCCTGAAAGAGCCTCACCACCGGGCCACAGACCATGCGCGACACGAATTCCTGCGCCGGTATCGTGGGCCAATTCTTCGCTTGTTGCGGAACCCGAAGCTCATAGAACGCGCATGCAGAAATCAGGCTTGTAGCGCCGTCCCGTTGTAGTTTGCGGCCACAGTCAGCGCTTTTCGGAACAAGCCGTGGCGCATGCTGACATTGTGATCACCGACCTCGCGACTGCACGCTTATCACCGCCAGCCGCTTCATGCTGCATCTGCAAAGTTCCGCAGCCGCCTCAATCAGACACATCCTGATGAAAATACGTGTCGCCAAGTCATTGCGTTTCTGTGTTTTTATCTGACAAAGCCGGTTGCGCCTGATGCATAACGGCTTTGCCACCGCAGCAACTACTTTTCTGCGGCTGCACAATATATGTCCTTTGCAATGGAAATAGCGCCCCAGAACCGGGCATTTTGAAAAAGGTCATGTCATGTCGACGATGGAACTGAACCGCAGCGTTGCTGGCCAGGGTGTGCCCGCCATCTTCGCAAACCTCTTCTCTGGTCTGATCGCCTGGAACGAAGCGCGCGTGACGCGCCAGGAACTGAACGGCCTGTCGGATCGCGAGCTGAACGATATCGGCGTGCTTCGCGCAGACATCGAGCGCATCGCGCGCGGTCTCTGAGCAAACTCTTGCTCTGAAGTGAACGCCCCCCGCCGCCTGTGCAGCGGGCGGCTTTTCTATTGCGCAACTACGCTATGTTCTCGTCACGGTCAGCAACTGAGAGCTTTCCAAGATCGGCCGAATCGAAGCGGAAAGACAGAAGAAATAGCCAGAAGAATTTGAGGGTATCTGGAGATGGCCGAAATCGTTGTTTGGCCCAGGCAAATTGGCCTTCCACAACGAAAGAACGGGCTTTCATCTGTCAAGCTCTCGGTCTTCAGGGCCAAGCCAACAAAGTGTGAGCGACCTCAATCACATGGCCCGGGACACAGGCATGTGTTGTATGGAAACGATGTGGGCGACCACTTACAATGGGAGCATCCCGTTCAGACTGAAGGCCAACGGTGGCAGAACGAATTGCTAGAATTCTCCCAACGCCACGTCTTGCCACGTCCGATTTCGCGTTCATAACGTAGCCCAGCATCATCGCCAAAGGCAGGCCATTTGAGTACTGGCCGGTCACGAAGCGCATCAGTCCTTCATCGACATACTCGCCGACCAAAGCACGCACCCCAGTTTTATAGGGGACGTTTAGCCGTTTGCATTCGCAGGCCAGATACACATCCTCATCGTCACCTATCGTCAAAACGAAGTCTATTTTGCTAGGCGCAGATACGTTGCCGCAGCCATCTTCAGCAAGCAATGTATATTGATAAATGATGCGCCCTGGTACTAGCTTTGTGCGAATCAAAGATTTCACGAGATGCTCAGTGATGTGATCTTCATGCGTCATCGCATTTTTTCTAGATTGCAGCGGCGCAATGCAGATAGGCCACGCGGTTTCGACCGCCTCCGTGATGCGCTCTTCCAGGCCCCGAAAATGAGGGAGCCACGCATTTAGATCACCGGCCAGCATATTCACCGCCGATCTTATCTTGGCGCGCCACAGCAGCCGTCAATTCTGCAGCTATTTGCTCCGCATCAGCTAAGGCCGTTGACCTCAGCCAATGCCGCAGCTGCATCGGCTTAACCAAGTACATATCACTACCGATCACGAAGCGAAGATCCGGTACCACCTGCACGTTGCCCGGCAGGCGTATCGGCAGATTGGCTTGAATGGACTGAAGGAACTGCCCAACTTCTGGAAGCACCTCTTCGCGATATTCATCGACTCTGGGGACAATGGACAATTTCAGAACCGCGATATCAGCTGATCTCGCGGCGAGTGAAGCCTGAATCGGTTGTCGAAAACAGGGCGAGAGAGCTTCGCAAATCGCGGCGGCGTACCCGGCGCGATTTTCATAGTTGCTACTGGCCCAGATTTTTTGCAGCCCCGCGCTACGCCGAGGCTGCATCGCGGGGATTATATACCGAAAAGTGTCCTCAATCAGCGCGATTTCATGTTCGCCCAGGCCATAGTACTCATAGACTAGGCGATCAATCTCACCGCGGGGATCAAACTCCATAGCAAGCAGCTTATCCGCCTCCGCGATCTCCCGATCGATTAGCTCGATAATTTCTTCCTCTGCGGCAGCAGCTCTTTCCGGATCAGGCATATTCTTCGCAAGATCGAACGGTAGCTTTAGCAATTCACCCTGATGCACCTTGGCGCGGTCAGCACCGAGGTTGGCTGTATCGTGGAAGAAGACCCAAGCCGCCAAACTGCTATTCAAGACAGCTGTCAAAACCTTCGCAGTTCGCTTTTCTTGTTCGGGGAATGCGATTGCTTGGATCGAGTGCTGAAAGATGAGGTCCTGCTCGCAATATGAAGCACGAACACGGCCAATAGAGCGCTCCACACCTTGTGGGATCAATATATGCGGACCAATAAATCCATCCGCAAACCCCGAGCGGTGCACGGTTGACGTGGGCCAAGGATCGGTTTCCACTTTTGGGAGAGCTATCGATCGGAATGCACCGGCCCTCAAGAACGGGAAACGGGTGACGATTCCTGCCGTCGTGGTTCTGTAGCCTGATTCGTCCAGTCGATCTTCTTGGGCCGGTTTAAAACCCTGCCCGATCACCCAGTCTGTCGTTCGATCGACTTCGGCTTTGGCCTTACGGATACTTTGATATTCCTTGATGAAGTTGTTCAGTGCAGGAATGGTACGAAGATACTGGAGAAGCGTTTCTTCAGGGCCACGCGTCCAGAGCCGTCGCTTGAACAACGTCGGATCTTCACTGACCAAATCCGAACGGAAACGAAGCCGATCCGCACGCGACAATGTCATTACCCGTTTGAGTCGCAGATTGAGATCGGCTTTCGGCACCCAATACTCGAAGCGATAAGCTGCCTGCTCGCCTTTGATGGGGGCATACAGAACGAAGGCTGTCGGTCGTTGCGCTCCATCAAATAGCTGGAAACAAAGGTCCGATAAATTCACGATGCGTCTGACCCGCGCGTCACTTAGCAGCCGTCGTCTCGCGTCCTGAGCCTCTCGGGATGTATTGTGTAGAACTCCCATCGCCGGCAACAGAAATGCGACGAGCCCATCCGGTTTGACCACCTTCAAGGCCTTCCAAACGAAGCCCCAAGCAATATCCTTGGCGGGATTAGGAAACCCGTTCGCTTTTGCCCATTTCTGGGCGGTGGTGACCTGGCCGCTCCGCCCCTTCCATGGCGGATTTCCGACAATTGCATCGAATTTTGGCGAATCCTCCAGCGCAAAGAAATCGGACGCCGGGAGCAGTGTATCGCCGTAGAGGGAGGGCAAGAGTTTCCCGGCTTTCAGGAGAGCCGGAAGGTCAGGCGGATTGGATTGTTCGAGCAACGCAATGTAGAGAGAGAAGGCTGCCACGCGGACTGCAGACGGATTAATATCCCCTCCATGTAACCGGCGTGCAATAGTCTTTAGCTCATTCCACGAGGCATGCCGCTTGTCCTTGATCCGGCAATGATGCGCGACGAGGCGCTGGAACAGCCGGACAAGGAAAATTCCAGAACCACATGCGGGGTCACAGAAGATACCGCTTGCCCGTTGTTTGTCGGTAAGATCGTCCCATAGCTGGTTTACCACGACGTCTGCCAAGAACATCGGCGTATAGAATGCCCCGTCAGCGCTTTTCTTCTCAGCTTCTTCCTTCAGGAACCGGTCATAAACCGCACTGATAAGTCCGATCGACATATATCTGAAATCATAGCCCCAAAGGCGAAGCTGCCCTGACGCCATTTCTTCCCGACCATGCCTAAAGCGCGCGAGCGCTTGAAGGTGTCGTGGAGCCAGCTTTGGTGGCGTTGTCTCTGCCATCTCGAAGGCACACGGTGCGTTGAAGAGGTTGCCGTTGAAGGCATCTTTCAACCAAACGAACAGGGCCTCAAAGTGTTCAGGGGTATCCGCCAGAAGCATGTCTGCCAAACTGGAACATGACCCATCGGATGCGTCTTTGAACACCGCTTCTTTGAGGATCTTACGATCCTCGAGATAGGCGATGAACATCGTCTGCATCAGTAGCGCCTGCGCGCCCTCTCCCCCGAGGTCACCGCGCATGTCACGAAAAGCTTCGAGCAAGTTCGATAGCAAAACGCTGTCAACGCGGTCATCAGGGTCAAAGTACTCATCATTCTCGAGCCAAAAACGCCCCGACTCAGTCGAGTCGATCAGTTCTCGAAGGGCAATGGCGTCTTCAAGGAGTGAGAGAGTGGTGATCATCCGAGGGTCGTTTTGCCGTCCCTCGGCGCGTTGAAACGGTCTCTGAACCAAGGAATAGGCCACCAGCTCATCCTCCTTGAGGACAAGTAAGAGGCTCATCAGGCCCTGATTCCAGAGTATCCGGTGGAGCTCATCGATTTGTGCGACAGATACATCCGGCCGGTTGAGAAAGCCGACCGTTGGAACCCCTTCGATACAAAAGACCGCCGCAAGACCGAGATCGGTCAACGCAAATTGGATTGCTTCCGCATGTGGCCCGGGGCTGATTTCGGCGGCTGACGTATAAAACTCTGGCGCAGATCGACGATCAAGAGAAAGAGCCTCTTGCCAATATGCCACTAGGCCATCAGACATGTCCCGCCCTCCTTCTCTCGAAGAGACATAGCAGCGACCGCGCGGGGGTAGAACGTAAAGCGAACAAACCCCATCCCTGAGGCGTGTTTCGGCTCACTTCCCCAACTCCAGAACGCCTTGCGGATCTCCCGCAAACTTTCCGGGTTTTGATGCCCCTCGCGGCTTCTTTCTGCTGGGTTCGAGGCGATGAAAGACTGGCTCGAAGTCGATCTCATGGGCCGACATCTCGGCAGCGAGGCCGGCAATGACCGCAAGATGATCCGGAACTTCACCCTTCTTCTTGTAGTTGGAAATCGAATTCGGTTGCATCCCCATAAGATCCGCAAAACGCCGGACCGTCAGTCCTGCCTTGTTCAGTTCAACGATGAAGTCATCGTAAGTCACAGCGCCATACACCCATGATTTAATGAGCTTACCACATAAAATCATGGGTCTTCAATGAACGTGTCGCACGGTTTCAAATGTGTTGTCCACGCCTCCGCGTCTCATCCAAGTATCCAACAGCTTTGGGCGAGGCGTTGAAGTGTGCCTATTAACCATCAATGCCTGCATCCACCAGCTGCTCCCGATCCGGCAGGTCTTGCAACGTCTCCCGATCGAACGCGACCAAGAACTGATTGGTCGTCACGAAGGTATAGGGCGCGCCACGCTGAGGCGCCCTTGGCCCGGTCCCGATCAGGTCGCGTGCATGCAGGCGCCCGATCAGGTCGCGGCTGATCTCCTTACCGAAGATATCCTTCAGCCCGTCGCGGGTGACCGGCTGGTGGTAGGCGATGGCGGCCAGGACCGCGACGTCGAATTCACTCAAATCCAGCAACTGGTCGCCGACATCCGCCGCCACGCGGATCGCTGGCGCATAGGCGGCGCGCGTCCGAAACATCCAGCCGCCGGCGACCTGGGCAAGCTGGACCGCCCGGCCCTCCAGCTCGGCTGACAGGTCCCCGACCAGCAGGTCCACCGACACCCCCTGCCCCACGACCCGCGCCAGATCCTCGCGCGGCACCGGCGAGGCAGAGGCAAAGAGCACCGCCTCGATCCGGCGCATCCATTCCCGCCAGCGCAGCTCCGGCGGCAGGTCCGCCAGCTCGCGGTCAAGCTCGGGCTCGCGTCGATCCCTGGCCATCACGAGACCTTTCGGGATCGCATGGCCGCCCCGCAAGACCGCTTCCCGTCCGCATCCTCATTCGGACCAATGGCATTCTGATGCGAACTGCTGGCCATGCTCATACCCCGTAGAGCCGGAAGGTGTCCCGGCCCGTCAGCTCCCGCACCGCGCCAAGCTCGACCAGCCGGTCGCAGAGCCGTCGCGCGGCACGGTCCGGCAGGGGTAGCGCTGCGGGCGCAACAGCGTCGCGGATCAGGAACATCTCCACCGCCTCCCCTGCCCCCCTGGCCCGTAGCCGGGGCGCGACCGCCTTCAGATGCGCCACCCGGCGGGAAAGGTCGGCGGAGAGGCGCAGGGCCTCGGCCGCCGAGGCAAGAAGCGCCCGATGGCAGGCCATCCGCAGCTCCTCGCCCCGCTTCCGCAGATCGGCGCGCGTCAGGCCCGCGGCCACCAGCGGGACCACATGCGTCCAGCCAAGCGCCTGGGCGAGGGCTGCATCGGCAAGAACCAACGCGGGCACATCGGCGCGCGGCGCCTCCGCCCATACCGCTTCCAAAACCATCGCCACGCGGGTCACCGGCGGTCCCCGTCCTGCGTCAAGCCAGCTGGCAATCAGGCTTGCCTCGACATGCGGCAGCGCCCGGGCAAGCGCCTTGACCGACACCGGCCGTTCCACCGCGCGCCGCCAGGCGAGGTACATTTCCCCCGCCGGTCCCGGCAGGTCGCCCGGACGCAGCAGATGCACCGCATCGCGCAGCTCCGCTGCCCGCTCCGGACGCCCGGAAAACGCGACACAGGCCTCCGCCGCGCGCAGCGCCAGTCGGTCCCGCAGCAGGGCCTGCGGCACGTCCTCACAACCCAACACAAGGTGCAGCTGGCTCAACGCCGCACCCGACGAAAACGCAACATCTTCAAGGGAGTCAGACCGCGCGCCGCGGATCCAGGCCGGCATCCCGGGCTGGGGGTCCAAGGTCCTGGAGTGGTTCGGCGGCGCAAATGTCATGCCCGAAGCCTATCTCAGTACGGCGCTTTTTGCCACAGAATAGCGCTTAAACCGCCGCATCTTGTCAGACGCAACTATGTCCGATAAGTTTGCATTATCGGACATGAAAAGATATGCTGGGAAGCAGTTCAATTTCATCACCGGATTCAATGGAAAATGCCCTCAGAGACCGAGAAATCGACGTCAGCGCCCACTGATGCGACAAATGATGTTCCCCTCGACGGGAGAGATCAAGAGGAAAGCGACAGTATCGCCCTGCCCTCCCATGTCGCGGGGTCCGGCAAGCTCGATCGACTGGTCGACACCGCGCGTGACTACGCGCGCGCGGCCGCGTCGGACAACACGCTGAAGGCTTATGCAAAGGACTGGGCGCATTTCGCGCGCTGGTGCCGGATGAAAGGCACCGAGCCATTGCCCCCCTCCCCTGAAATGATCGGGCTCTACCTCGCGGACCTGGCCTCCGGGTTGGGCCCCTCCCCTCCCCTATCTGTCAGCACAATCAACCGGCGCCTCTCAGGCCTCGCCTGGAACTACGCGCAGCGGGGGTTCACCCTTGATCGGAAAAACCGGCACATTGCCACGGTCCTGGCGGGGATCAAACGCAAGCATGCGCGTCCGCCGGTGCAGAAGGAAGCGATCCTGGCTGAGGACATCGTGGCGATGGTCGCCACCCTTCCTTTCGACCTGCGCGGGCTGCGGGATCGGGCAATCCTTCTCCTTGGATACGCCGGAGGCTTGCGCCGCTCGGAAATCGTCAGTCTCGACGCGCACAAGAACGACACGCCCGACTCCGGCGGCTGGATAGAGATTATGGAGAAGGGTGTCCTTCTCACGCTCGATGCCAAGACGGGCTGGCGCGAGGTTGAAATCGGCCGCGGCTCCAAGGAGCAGAGCTGCCCCGTGCATGCGCTGGAGCAATGGCTGCACTTTGCCAAGATCGACTTCGGCCCAGTCTTCGTCGGCACCTCGCGCGATGGCAACCGCGCCACTGAAACGCGACTGAATGACAAGCATGTTGCGCGCCTGATCAAGCGGACGGTCCTGGACGCCGGCATCCGATCCGAGCTGCCCGAAAAGGAACGCCTGGCGCTGTTCTCCGGCCATTCGCTGCGCGCCGGTCTCGCCAGCTCCGCCGAAGTCGACGAGCGCTACGTTCAAAAACAGCTTGGTCATGCCTCGGCCGAGATGACCCGCCGCTACCAGCGCCGGCGCGACCGGTTCCGCGTGAACCTAACCAAGGCCGCCGGACTCTGATCCCCTGCCCCATCACGCCGCCTGCCCACTGAGCCTGCCATAGAAGCTGCGCTCGAGATGCAGCTCCCCTGCCCCGGCCTTCTCGACCATGCCGCGCAGATATCCGCCCGGCGAGGAAACTTCGCCCGCGCAATGCTTCTCGAAGACAAGCGCCAGCGCCGCTGTCGCCACCTGTTTGCCCAGCCGGTCTTGCGCCACGTTCCACGCATGCTCGGACACCCCGATCATCGGCCTGAGCTGCCCGGCAACCCGGTGCAGATCGCCCCAATCCTTCAGGAAGCCGCCCATATTACGCGCCCAGGACGCGAATTCGGGACAGGCCTGCATCACTGTGGGCAGATCCAGTGCCGCGCGCTTCTTGCGGACTTCAGCCACCCACTCTTCCAGCTCCCTGTCAACCTGATCTTCGGGCTGAGCATTGGGCACCACGGCCGCGACTTCCTCATTTTCTGAGGAATTACGAGTTACAGGATCAAGTTGGTTTGTAATTAGTATATGAGGGTCAGAAATGACCTCCCTGGGGTTCATTTCTTGAGTCTTCTCGGGAACTTGTTCCTTGGCTTCGGGCGCGTTTTCCACAGGTTGAACGACCTCGGTTGCCTTGAGATAGGCCGCTTCGACGCGCTCCTGAAGTTCCTTGAACCAGGTCAGCAACCGCGCAAGTTGCTCAGAGGCTTCATGACGGCGCGGAAGCCGATCAAGAAGCTCCTCGAAGAGGCCTGTGAATTGCGTCCAAGGACCGCGCAGCGCGCTGCTGACGGCGGTCTCGATCCGCGCGCGGATCATCCGGCGTGCCACGGTGATCTGGCGCTTCAAGCGCTGGCAGAGCTCGCGTTCGGCCTGCAAATCGCTATGCAGTTCCTCGAACTCCTCGACGCGAGCTGCGAGCGGCGACAGATCGAAGCCATAGGCCTCCACGATGCGCCCCTCAGCGTCCCTACGGCCCCAACGCTTGCCGTTCGGGCTGTCCTGGAAGGAGATCACGCCGATCTCGGCCAGGCGCCGCGCATGGCGTTTCAGCGCGGAAAGCGAGAAGCCCGTCTGCTCTATCAGATAGGCGTTCGATGCCCAGACGATCGGGCGCTGACCCTCCTCCCAGTCCTGGGCCTGGGTAAACGCCCCGAGCGTGTCGAGGAGCATCATGTCCCCCGCCTTGAGGCCAATGTAGGCTCCGACCCGCTTCACGGCCACGAAGGCCCGCGTTTTGGGTACAGCTACCTGTTCACCGGCTTGGGCAAGCTGCTCTGCAATGCCAAGACCCGGTGTCGGCTTGCGCCAACCTGTATGCTTCATGCCTGTTTCTCACCTCCAGTTATGTGGAGGCAAAAGAAAGCCGTTCGCCGAAGTGGCGTTCTTGTTGACAGTGATTCGCGGGAGAGATATCTTCTAAGCGACCAAACTTTTCAGATTAGCTCTCAGGCCACGCTGCTTGGGGGCTTTTCTTTTGCCTAGATCATTGTTCTGACTGCTCCTCTTTCGTCGCGAGGAATTCGCTGTACAGCTGATCAAGCCGACCCGAGAGAAAGTCTCCGAACTCGGTTGAATCTTGTGCCGTAAGCGAAATGCTGAATGCCTTTCCGGAACGACCGATGACTCCCTTGATGCGGCCTTTGCCGGCAGTCCAGGTTCGTTTCTTGGGCGCGGCACGCGTTTTTCGGCGCTTCGGCACCCTACCCGCTTCTGCCAGCTTGCTATGCAGGAACTCAAAGCGAGCATCACTGTCGAGGTTCTGAAACCCGTCGAACTCCAGAGCTCCCTCGAGGATCTTGTCATTCGATGGTTCCGAAGCCAACTTTTTGAAGTCTTCCCAGCGATCACGCCCAATCTGCTTGGCCGGCCCAATCTGTTCGATGACGTACCTAGGGACGTTCTGCGCCACTGACAGCATCCGTGAAAGCAACGTCCCATCGATGGTAAGTGCGGACTGGATCACGTCCTTTGCTTGTCCCATATCCAAGAGGCTCTTCGCAAAAAGGGCCTTCTCAATAAAAGAGAGGTCTGCGCGCGCAGTGTTTTCCTGCCCTTGAGCAAGAATGTGGGCCACATCGTCCATTGGTTTTACAACTGCGCGAACCTTACGGCCGAGCGCCGATGCAACGCGCACACGGCGATGCCCGAAGACGATCATATAGCGGCCATCCGCTTCCGGATGCGGTCTAAGCAGTACCGGCGTGTCCTGGCGACCCGCTGCGATCGATGCTTTCAGTTCGTCGAAAGCAACATCGTCATCACTAAGCCGATCCGAAACGAATGACACATCGATCAATTGCGGATCGATCTCGACAATGGTTTCACCTTCAAGGAGACGCTTCGAGTTTTCCGCAAGGCTATCAATCGAAACCTTCATCGATTTCGAAGCACCGCGCATTGCGTATCCAGAGCGACCGGAATCCTTGGGCTGCTCCGGCGAGCCCGCCATAACGCTCTTCAGGAGGTCTTTGCGAGCCATCAAGCCATCTCCTTTTCGTCCAAATCCAACCAAAGCGCCGCGCGCATTTCGACAGTTGCACGGCTGTCAAAACTAGCTCTCTGCACGGCTGTCAAAACCTTAGTCATTCACGCCCCCAAGCCTTGTGGATCAGTTCGGCGATTTCATCGTTCACGTCATTCAAAGATGTCACTGCGCGGTCATAAGTAGTCCGCACGAATTGAGACCGTTCAACTTCGTAAAGCGTCTGCTTCGTAATCCCAGCGTCGGAGATCGCCGTAGACTTCAGCACAGGAGCCGACAGCATCTGATTTGGGAACATCGCCTGGAGGAACCCAACCATCTGCTTTTGGGGACCGTCCGTTGGTTCAAATCGCGTTACCAGGTAACGGAACCACTTCAGGCGCATGTTCGCTCCAGCGTCACGGATCGTCTTCATGATTCCGCCCAGCATCAGGAGAAACTGGCTCATCGACATGACGTCCAGCATCTGAGGATGGACTGTCACAATGACCGAGGAAGAAGCCGTGAGAGCAGTGAGCGTGAGGTAGCCCAGTTGAGGAGGGCAATCGATCACAACCACGTCATAGCGGTCATCAACCTCGCTAAGCGCCTTCGATATGCGAGTGAAGAAGGTACGGCCCTCGTGGGGATCGCTGCTCGTCAAAGCAACCGGGGTATCGTATTCGTACTCTTGAAGCTCGAGACTTGCCGGCACGATATCAAGGTTGGGAAAGTTCGTTGGCCGGATCACCTCTGAGATCGGCTTACGCTCGTCATCATAGCGAAGTGTCTCGTAGAGCGAAGGCACGTCGTCGAGTTCAGGCTGAATGCCATGCAAAGCTGTGAGCGAGGCCTGAGGGTCCAAGTCGATCGCAAGAACTCGATGCCCTTTCAACGCCAAGTGCTGCGCGAGGTGGGCGGCGGTAGTGGTCTTTCCACTTCCTCCTTTGAAGTTCACGACGGACACGACGTGCAGTTCTTCACCAGGCTGCCGATAGGGGACATAACGGCGTTTTCCGGGGCGGCCATGCTTGTCGAGATAAGCTCTCAGTTCCAGCATCTGCTCGGCCGAGTAGCTGCGCCTCCCGGACGATGATGTTTCAGGTTCAGGACCTTTGCCTTCGAGATGAAGCTTCTTGATGGTCGACTGCGTCACGCCGAGATAGTAAGCAACCTCGGCCAATGAAAACTGACGTAGACCTTTTTGGGCGTCCGGAGGATACTGTTCCTGCCGCAACATATTGAGGCGGTCGGAAATCAACTCTCCTTGCTGTAGGATGATCTCGTCGAAGGGTTGATCCTTCGTATCAGCCGCAAAAGACCGTTCTCGCATCCGCCTGTCCTCTAAATATCGCTTTTTCAGCGATTTCGCTCATTAAAGTGTCATCTACACGGAAAACTGAGTCTTAACAACGATTTTCGCCCGGCGGTTAGATCTTACCCAATCTACCAGCGTGCCTAGATGCCTCGACAAAGTATAGCGATCGAGGAATGTAGCTACCCAATATCTTGGGGAAACTGTCACTCGCTCGGATGTGTAGTCAACTTTAACTTCGCGCCAGTTACATTCAACTATCTGTTTTTGTTTCTTTTTTCACCGCTGCACGGCTGTCAAAATGCAAGATGCTGGAAGCCTCATGGCGCTAGGGGAACTACGAACCCGTCTCCTCCGAAGCGGATTGCATCATCATCACCTTGCGCCAATTCAGTGATCGGTTGCTTCCACCAAGCGGACCAACCACTGGCTCCAAAATGTGGGGAATGCGTTTCAGCGCGAAGGGAAACAGAGGAAATCGGCTGGGTTGTCCCAGCCGATTCTTTACGTCACGCAGCGTCTTTCGGCCCCCAAGGGATGACGGCCTGCAGGGACAGATCGTTCTGGTTCGCGGCCTTGCCGAGGTTGGCGTTGAAGCCGTGGTCGCGGATGGTCAGCGTATAGTAGTCGGCGCCGGTCTCCTTGTTCTGCTTCTTCCAGATGCCGCCGCACTCGACCAGCTTGCCGCGCGGGGAGCGGCCGAGGACGCGGTGCGTGGGGGCCATCGGGTTCACGCTTGCGACGGGTTCGACCGTGATGTCGAGGTCGAAGGTCAGGGTCGAGATGGAGCCGACGCCCTTGGCGGTTTCGATGTCGGCGCTGGTGAATTTGATGCAGTTCGTGGTCATCGCTCTTCTCCTTGTTTGCGTTGCAATGATGGTCACCTTGCAGCGGGCAAGGCCCGGCCACACCGAAGGCGGAGCGCAGCGGAGAGGGGCAGGCGCCGGTCTTTTTGCCTCGCGAGGAATGGCCCGCAGGGACAGGGGAAAAAGATCGGTGACAACCTTTTGGACGGGACGACAGCTGCGACCAGCATGTCATGCAACTCAGACAAAGGGAGAAGTGCGGCGGCCGCGAAGGAAACTGGGTGAACTGCCGACAGCCAGGAACGCCGATGCGTCCTTTGCACAGGCTCGCCGGATCTTTCGATACACACCACGACCTATCGCAACGCGACACCGGCCCGTATTCAGCTCCTCGGTCGGGTCACTAGGGGCCTCAAGCAGAGAGTGCTCTGACAGGCAGGAGAAGATGAAATGCCAGGGCGAAGACACGCGCATCTGTTCCCGACGGCTTCAATCCCGGCCGCGTTGCGAACTTCGAAGATGTCCCGTATGGGATTGCGAAACTGAGCAAACGACGCATGCGACTCGGAAGATCGGGTAGAAGCTCGGGCCCGCTCCAATCCCGATACGTGTCGGCATAAGTGAAGAGGATAAGCTGTTGGACGGCGCAACACCGAATGTGGTCACCGAGGATGGCCTGCGCGATCTGCACTCAGATGGCTACCTCATCGAGGTGATCTGCAACCAGACTGCCGGGAAGCGCCACAACAGTTGGCATGGCGCCTGGGCCGTGCACGCGGTGACGTAGGATGGCCAGGATGCGAAGATGCTTGTCACGAGCCGTAGCGTCTTCAAATTGCGCGAGTTCAAGACGATCGTCGGATTGGTCAGTTTCCTGGCCGACATGGGCTGCCTTTCGGCGAATATCCCGCTGACGACCGGACGACGTGAGCGTCAGGAGGCTTCAGAGGGTCTCGCCACAGCCGCCAGTTAGAAATGGTGTTAACACTCACGGCGGTCTGACAGACCAAATCCCGCAGAAGTGCGCAGCTCTGCGCACTCATAGAGCGAACCGCACAGTGTGCTCTGACTGATGTCATGGTAGAACCGGGGCCTAAGCCCCGATCCTCTTGATGCGGATCCCGAGCTTGCGGGCCTTGTCGACGATGTTCTCGGTGATGCCCGAACCGGGCGTTGCGATCAGACCCTGCGGCATGGTCTCGAGCATCTTGTCATTGCGCTTGAAGGGAGCCGCCTTGCCGTGGCTCTTCCAGTCGGGCTTGAAGACTACCTGGGTGACGCCCCGAGTATCTGCCCAGCGGGCCGCGATCATCTCGGCACCTTTCGGCGTGCCGCCGTGCAGCAGCACCATGTCGGGGAATTTGGCGTGCGTGGCGTCGAGCACGGACCAGATCAGATCGTAGGCGTGATAGCCCCCGCCCGAGAAGGCGATCCGCGTGCCTTCGGGGCAGTGTACCTCTGTCTCCTTGCGTCGCTTGGCCGAGAGGTAGGCCCGGCTGTCCACCACGGCGGAAGTCAGGCCGCGATGCGAGACCTTGGATCCGGTGCGGGGCAGCCAGGGTGAACCCGTGGCGGCCGAAAAGTGGTCCACGGCCAGATCGCGCATCTGCTCGAAAGCGTCGCGATGGTCCCAGAGTTTGAGCCCGATCATTTGGAGGCGCTCTAGTTCGACCGAGGCGACCTCTGAGCCGTCCTGGATGGCCAGACTTTCCCGGACCTCGAATTCGTTGTCGTCGAGCAGCTTCTGGATATGGGTGAGCCGGCGATGGAAGATTGAGGTCAGGGACCAGAGCATCTCTTCGAGATTGTCTTCCAACTGGCTGCCGGTGATGAGGCCGGTGGTGGTGTCAAAGAGCGCCGCCATGGCGAGCTCGACCTCGTCAGGCTGGGGCAGGGGGCGGTGATCGGTCTCGCCGGGCCCTGGCGTTGCGCCGTGAAGTGCGAGGTGGTCGAGGATGGCGGAGGTCACGCCGGTTTCCTCTTGGACGTCTGTCTGATGGGGCATTGTCTGGTTCCTCTGTTTGATCTGACCCGATTTGGATGGGGCGATACCAGGACCGGCGGCGACCGGGCCGCATCCGTCAGGATCGGAGCGAAGCGGAGAATGCGCCGCGGGCCGGAAAATTGGTCCCGCGAGGAATGAGCCGAAGGCTCAGGGGAATTTTCCGGGTAGCGGCGCATTGCTGCCCGGGCGAGGGGCACTCAGCCCCGACCCGCCGGTCCATCGCTCCCAATATCCAAACGGGATCAGATCGAACCCGCGGAACCTTTGCCCTGTTGGACATCCAAGAGGATGGTGGCGGTCACCCGTCCTCGATCTCCAGACCTTGTGCTTTCATGGCCTCTATCAGCGACCGGCGCAGCGTATCCTTGCCAAGTGCCTGCAAATCGTCGTTGAAATCGCCCATGTTTGGCACGAGATCACCACAGGTAATTCCCCGAGATTCCAGTTGGTTACGAAATCTCTTTCATGCGTTACGTCCGGCTTCGTCATTGTCCCGCGCGATCCAGATACGCTTGATCCCCGGCGGCGGGATGAACAGCCCGAGATGGGTGGCGGTGAGACAGGAGGCGAGATCGAACTCGGGGAGAGCGGTGCCCACCGAAAGGGTGTTCTCGAGACCTTCGCCGACGATGAGATCAGAGCGGCCCGTGCCGGACCAGAAGCGGATGGCATGGCCGTGAAGCTGCCCGAGGATCCGCTTCGGGCTCTCGATCCCGGCCAGACCGCCGGTGGACGGGTCTAGATAGAACCGCGCGCATCCAGTGATCTGGCCGCGAATATCGGTGATCTTCGCGAGCAGGGCAGGAGCCCTTTGCGGCGGATCGGCGTCGTCCGTGCCGTGCCGCAGGAAGACCCGTGGGTGATAGCGCAGGGCCGAACCCAGCCGTGTGATGCCACGCCCCTGCAGATAGGTGGCGGCCAGGGTGCCCAGGACCGGCTTGCCAGCGGCAAAGAGTTTGCGCGTCCGCGCGATGCGTTTGCTCGAGGCGGCATCTGGTTGCTCACGGGTTTGGGTGTCTCGCGGCACGGCCGGGCAGGGGGCCTCGCCAAGGAAAGACCGGGCCTCCCACAGCGTCTCTTTGAGCGTGATCGACCCAAGCCGTTCATGCAGCAGGTCGATCAAGTCGCCATATTCACCCGTCGCGTAATCGGTCCAGGACCCGGCCTTGCGCCCACCCTGGGCCTGGAGCCGGATGGCAAGGCTCTGCCCCTTTGCGCCCGAAGTGTCACCAACCTGCCAATAATTGCCCTGCTTGCGCCCCTCGGGGAAATACTGGCGGCAGAAGCTCTCGGCCCGGTCTGCCAGATCGGCCGAGAGGTCCGCGATACTGCGCCCCGCGCTCATGCTGCGGCATCCGCTGCACTGCCGCCAACAGGATACTCCGCGAGAACCCGCACCAGCACCTCGGTGCCATCCACCGGGATGAACACCCGCGTCTTCCACTGGATCACCTCGGTGAAACAGCCCATCGCCTTCAGTGCAGGCAGGGCCGTGCCCGACGCGCTGTTCAATTCCAGCCTCGGCTGACCCATGACCAGCGAGCGGCGCAGCTGGTAGCCGCCAAGGAGGCTCAGGGTCGTCTTCGCGTCCATGACCGCGCCGAACACCTCCTGCGGCGTCATCTCGATCTGACAATCGAGACCCAAGCGCGCATAGACATTGAGAAGCTGCTCCTGACTGACCAGACGGCCGATAGCGCGTTCCCCGTCTTCAGTCTGCAGGCGGTAGATGCGCATGACCAGCTTGCCATGGGCAAGAAGCTGCGCGTCCTGACGGTCGTGGACACGTTCTCGCGTTATTCGCCGGTGCTGGATGTTCGGTTCAGTTATCGCGGGGAAGACGTGGTCGCCACCCTGGATCGGGTGTGCCGCCGGATCGGCTATCCGAAGACGATCCGGGTCGACCAGGGTAGCGAGTTCATCTCCCGCGACATGGACCTCTGGGCCTATCAGCGCGGCGTGATCCTCGACTTCTCACGGCCCGGTAAGCCGACCGATAACGCTTTCATCGAGGCCTTTAACGGACGGTTCCGGCAGGAGTGCCTGAACACACATTGGTTCATGAACCTTGCGGATGCCTGCGAAAAAGTGGAGGCTTGGCGGAGATACTACAATGACGAACGGCCACACAGCGCGATCGGGAACAAACCGCCGATCCTGCTGACGAAATCGGGAGGCGCAACCAGCCCGTCACCCCGATCATAGTGACCTGCTTCCCGCTTCCTGGACCGGATCGAGCTGGGATTTTCCAGTTTAGGATCGGGCCGGGAATCGGAGAGCTGACATGAAGAGATCGAAGTTCAGCGAGGCGCAGATCGCGTTCGTCCTGAAGCAGGCGGAAGAGGGCACGGTGATCGGCGAGGTGTGCCGGAAGGCCGGGATCAGTGAGGCGACGTTCTATGCTTGGCGGAAGAAGTATGCCGGGCTGATGCCGTCGGAGATGCGCCGGCTGCGGCAGCTTGAGGACGAGAATGGCAAGCTGAAGAAGCTGGTGGCGGACCTGAGCCTGGACAAGGCGATGCTGCAGGACGTGCTGGCAAAAAAACTGTAGGGCCTGCGCGGCGGCGCCAGCTCGTCGATGAGGTTCGGGCGACCTGGAAGGTCAGCATCCGGCGGACTTGCCAGGTGCTGCGCGCCGAGCGATCGAGCTACCACTACAAAGGCAGGCGCCGCTCGCAGGCCGCACTGATGGAACGGATCAAGGAGATCGCAGCGACACGGATACGCTACGGCTACCGGCGCATCCATGTCCTGCTGCGGCGCGAAGGCTGGGCCATAAACCAGAAGAGGGTTTATCGCCTTTACAAGGCGTTAGGCTTGCAGCTCAGGAACAAGACGCCGAAGCGACGGGTCAAGGCGAACCTGCGCGAGGACCGCTGCCCGGCAGTTCGCAGCAACGAGACCTGGGCCATGGACTTTGTTCACGACCAACTCGCGACGGGCACGAAGATCCGGGTTCTGACGATCGTCGACACCTTCAGCCGCTACGCCCCGGCAATCGTGCCCCGGTTCAGCTTCCGCGCCCCGGACGTGATTGAGGTGCTCGAACGGGTCGGCGCCGAAATCGGCCTGCCGAGGACGATCCGGGTCGACCAAGGCAGCGAGTTCGTCTCCCGCGACCTTGATCTCTGGGCCTACCAGCGGGACGTCACCCTGGACTTCTCGCGTCCCGGGAAGCCGACGGACAATGCCTTCATCGAGAGCCTGAACGGCAAGTTCCGGGCGGAGTGCTTGAGTGCCCACTGGTTCATGACCCTCGACGACGCGGCCCGAAAATGCGAGGCTTGGCGCAGAGACTACAACGAAGTTCGCCCACACAGCTCGATCGGCAACAAGCCACCGATAGAGCTCATGGATCGGTCGGTGGCAGATGGCCCTCACTGACCGCGGAATGACCGGAAGCGCCCGCCCGGGTGGTCCAGCATCGGGTAGCAGGTCAATAGCCGGAAAACTCTGCCCGCCGCTGGTCCAAAGATGGGTGTCGCTTCATTCGTGCGGAAAACTCTAAGCCAAACCGGTCCAGTTTTCGGGGATCACATCACCTGATCAGCATCGGGCGAAAGAACTGGCTTTTCGCACACTCCGACAGCGGTGGCGAAACGCTGTCCCGGGCGATGTCCCTTGTCGAGACAGCCAAGATGAACGGCCACGATCCGCAAGCCTGGCTGGCCGAAATCCTCGACCGCATCCACAATCACATGACCAACCCGCTCAACGAACCGCTTCCATGGAACTGGACGCCAATGAACTGATCCATGGTAACAACCGGGCGGCTACGTTTTCGGGGAGGTGATTACCTTTGAATCTTGAGGTCAGACTTCGCCTTTGCTAGCAATCGAACAACCATTAGAAAATTAGCAGAGTCGAAAGTGCAGATGTCTAGACCCCTTGATCAACTGAAGATTATAGAACTTGGTCACGTAATTGCCGGACCACTTGCGGCAGCTTTACTCTCGGATTTTGGTGCAGATGTCATCAAGATCGAAGCCCCCAACCGGACGGATATGATGCGCGACCTTGGACCCAAGGCAGAGGATGGGGTGGGCGTCTGGTGGAAGACTTTGGGCCGCAACAAGAAAACACTAGGCCTGGACTGGAAGTCCGACGAGGGCCGGGACATCCTGCGCAGGTTGGTTGAAGATGCCGACGTGCTGATCGAAAATTTCCGTCCGGGTGTGCTAGAACGTGCTGGTGTTGGGCCAGACGTCCTGCACGATTGGAACCCGGACTTGGTTGTCTTGCGGGTTTCAGGTTACGGACAGGACGGTCCGATGCGCGACGTGCCAGCGTTTGGACGTGCTGCGGAGGCCATGAGTGGTTTAGCACATCTGACCGGTTTTCCCGACGGGCCGCCGATGCACCCCGGGTTTCCGGCAGCCGACAGCACGACAGGGCTGATGGGCGCTTTGGGAGTCATGATCGCGCTATTTGCTCGCGAAAAGGGCATTGCACGCGGTCAGGTCGTCGATCTTGCGGTGTTCGAGGCGTTGCTTCGGTTGATGGACTATCCTGTTCCCGCATTGACGGGCGCGAAGCTCTCGCCGCGGCGCAATGGGCTGCGCCAGCCGATGGACTTTGCTCCGGGGGGGATGTTCCGAACGTCCGATGGGGTGTGGCTGACCGTTTCCGCAGGAAGCGCGGAAACCGCGCAACGACTGTTGCGGGCAGTCGGCGGGGACGCCCTTGCCGATGATCCGCGGTTTGCGACACTTGGCGAGATGTCGCAGCACATGGCGGTGGTCTTCGATGCGATCAATGATTTTGTCATGCAGCACACAGCTAAGGAAGTGGAGGCGGTATTCGCCCGCCATGATGCCGTTGCCTCGCGTGTGTTGAGTGTCGAGGAAATCACGACGAACGAGCAGATAAGCCATCGCGGGGATATCGTGTCGGTCGCTGGCGAACAGACTCAGGTCATTGGCCCGGTCCCTCATCTCAGCGCGACGCCCGGTCAGCTTCGTTGGCTGGGACGACCGCCTGGCGCAGACAGCCAAAGCATTCTGCGTGATCTTGGTTTTAACGATGAGCGGATCACGGCCCTATGTGAGGCTGGGCTCGTAAGATTGGAAGGAGGGCGCGCGCTATGACATTTCGATTGACCGCCGACCAACAAGAGATTCGCGACCAGATTCTGCGGATTTGCGGAAGGTTCGACGACGACTATTGGCTGGATCGGGATCGCAACGGTGGTTTTCCCCATGAACTGCACAGGGCAATGGCCGATGGCGGCTGGCTAGGTATCGCCATGCCAGAAGCTGTCGGCGGCGCGGGTCTGGGGATCACCGAGGCGACCATAATGATGCAGGCAATCGCCGAGTCGGGGGCCGGCGCGAGCGGAGCCTCGGCCATCCACATGAACATTTTCGGGCTCAACCCGGTGGTGAAGTTCGGGACCGATGAGCAGCGCGCGCGTATGCTTGGCCCTCTGATCGCGGGTGACGAAAAGGCGTGTTTCGCCGTGACCGAACCGACGACGGGGCTGGATACCACAAAGCTGAAGACCATGGCGGTGCGGCAGGGGGACAGATATGTCGTGCACGGACAAAAAGTCTGGATTTCTACCGCGCAGGTGGCCCACAAGATGCTGCTTCTGGCCAGGACAACGCGGCTTGAAGATGTGAGCAGCCCGACCGAAGGGCTGAGCCTGTTCTATACAGATCTCGACCGAAATTTCGTTGACGTGCGAGAGATCGAAAAGATGGGTCGAAAAGCTGTCGATTCGAATGAAGTTTTCATCGATGGGTTGCCGATTCCGGCTGAGGACCTGATCGGGGAGGAAGGCAAAGGCTTTAGACAAATTTTGCACGGGTTGAATCCCGAACGCGTCCTGGTGGCCGGCGAATGTATCGGTATTGCGCGCAACGCACTGGCGCGCGCGGCGCATTATGCAAACGAACGTGTGATTTTTGACCGCCCAATCGGCCAAAATCAGGGTGTTCAGCATCCGCTCGCCAAAGCCTGGGCGCGGGTGGAATCTGCCAATCTCATGGTGATGCACGCTGCAGCCCTCTACGATGCGGGAGAATCCTGCGGCGTCGAGGCGAACGCTGCCAAGCTTTTGGCCGCCGACGCCGCGGTCGAGGCGACCGAAGCCGCGCAAATTACATTTGGCGGATTCGGATACGCCAAGGAATATCACGTGGAGCGACTGGTACGGGAGGCTCTGCTGTTCCGCATCGTACCGGTGACACCGCAGATGCTTTTGTCGTTCATAGCAGAAAAAGCCCTTGGGCTTCCAAAGTCTTACTGATCGGAGATGACGGGCGGGGCTGGTGGGAAAAGGTGTCTTGACCATTTTTCTAACACCCGTTAGATTACTGGCAACTGCCCCTAATGGGGAATGGGAGGAGGCGTCATGAATAAGACGCAGTTTGGGTCTTCGAGGGAGGACCTATCAAAACGTGCAACCGTTTACGCAAGCGGTTTATTCACCGGCAAAATCGTTGTGGTGACCGGCGCTGGAGGCGGATTGGGGCTGGCAATTGCGACCCTGTTCGCAAGGCTCGGGGCCAATCTGGCGATCAATGGACGCAACGAAGAGAAACTGGCTTTGGCCAAGGAGTTCCTTGAAAGTTTCGGGGGCGAAGTTTTCGCTGTGCCTATGACCATCCGGGAGCCTGAGCAGGTCGAGGATTTTGTCGCCAAGACGAACCAGGAGTTCGGGGCGATTGACGTTTTGGTGAACAATGCTGGGGGTCAGTTTCCGCAAGCTGCGTTGGAGTTCAGTCCAAAGGGCTGGAATGCGGTCATAGACACCAACCTCAACGGCACCTGGTGGATGATGCAATCCGCGGCGCGCCACTGGGTTGCCAACAAGCAACCAGGCTCCATCGTCAACATCGTGGCCGATATCTGGCGCGGCATGCCCGGCATCGCGCATACCTGTGCGGCCCGGGCAGGGGTAGTTTACCTGTCCAAGTCGGTTGCGGTGGAGTGGGCCCCGCACGATATCCGAGTGAACTGCGTCGCGCCGGGTTGCTGCGAAAGCAACGGTTTCGGGAACTACCCTCCGGAGGGTTCTGCGACATTTCAGGACTCCAACCCGATGCGGCACGCCGGGGACGAATGGGATGTCGCTGAAGGGGTTGTCTATATGGCGGCCAATTCAGGGAAATTCGTAACCGGTGAAGTTCTGAACATCGACGGTGGGCAGCAATTGTGGGGGGATCCATGGCCAACGGGGCGGCCGGACTACTTCCGGATTACCTGATGTTGGCCGTGAACCTTAGGGGGACAATGAGATCTAGATGACGACAAAGATTAAAACAGCAATCGGAGCCGATGATGGGGCGATACTGGAGTGCAGCGGGATCGAGCGACGGTTCGGCGGCATCGTCGCTGTCACCGGTGTTGACCTCGTTATTCGACAAGGGGAAATCTTTGGACTTGTCGGTCCGAATGGCAGCGGCAAGACAACGCTAACAAACGCAATTACCGGATTTTACCCGCCAAACGAGGGCAGGGTCCGGCTGGCAGGAAACGACATTACGGGTACGGCGCCTCACAAGGTTGCCAAGCTCGGCGTTGCAAGAACGTTCCAAAATCTTGCTCTGTTCAACGGGATGAGCGTTCTGGACAACATCCTGCTCGGGCGGCACATCCACATGAGCCCAGGCGTTTTGCGTACGGCGCTATATTGGTTGGCAGCACAGCGTGAAGAAATCGAGAACCGTAAAATCGTCGAGGAGGTGATCGAGTTTCTACAGCTCGAGAGCATTCGGCATGAGTTGGTCGATGGTCTTCCGATCGGGTTGAAAAAGCGGGTCGAGCTGGCGCGGGCATTGGTGGCCGAGCCACAGATGCTGATTCTCGATGAACCGATGGCCGGCATGAACCAGGAAGAGAAAGGGTATATGTCCCGTTTCATTCTGGATGCCCGTGCCGAACGCGGCGTCAGCGTTCTGCTGATCGAACATCATATGGATGTCATCACCGGCATTTGTGATCGGATGCTGGCCCTGAATTATGGTGAAATGATCGCCAGTGGCATCCCCAAGGAGGTTGTGAAGGACCCGCGGGTCATCGAGGCATATATCGGAGGGTCGCATGACTGATTTGACGAAGAAACAGTCTTCGGGCAGCGACACGATCGGCGCAATTCTGGCGCGGAACGCCTCGAAACACGGTTCGGAAATCGCGCTTCGCGAAAAAGAGCGTGGGATCTGGAAGGAAACCACATGGGCGGAATACGCCGAAGAGGTGCTGGCCTGCGCGGCCGGGCTTGAGAAAATCGGCGTAACACCGGGCAAGGCGGTGCTTATCCTGGGCGACAACCGGGCGCGGCTGTATGGCGGAATGCTGGCTATTTCGTTGCTGGGTGCCTATGCAATGCCTGCCTATCCCGGCGCGACGCTCGAAGAACTCCGGCACTTTCTTGGCGAAGTCGAAATCGTCGCGGCCATCGCCGAAGATCAGGAACAGGTTGACAAGATCCTGGAGCTGAAGGACGCGGGCGCCGAGGGGATCGACCACATCATTTATGACGAAGCGCGGGGCCTTGGTTTCTATGAGGTCGAAGGGCTGATGTCCTGGGATCACCTGATCGAAGTCGGTCAGCACGATCTGAATGAAGCCCCCGGCCTGCGCGAAGAGCTTTACGGTCGTGCAAAACCCGAAGATCCGGCCATCTTCATGCATTCGTCAGGGACCACGGGCGAGCCGAAAGGTATCGTTCTAAGTCAGAAAAATGTTCTTGCTGCCGCTAAGAACGGGCATGCAGCGGGCGCATTCGACGAAAACGAGGAAATCCTGGCCTATCTGCCGATGGCCTGGGTGGGCGATTTTGCCATTACCGTCGCGGCGGCCCTGCTTTGGCGGTTCACCGTGAACGTGCCGGAACGTCAGGAAACGGTTGTGCGCGACATGCGCGAAATCGCTCCGACATTCTATCTGGCGGCGCCAAGAAGCTGGGACCAGATGCTGACGACGATCCAGGTCGGTATCGAGAATTCGACCCCGGTCAAGAAATGGTTGTACCATTTCTTCATGGATCGGGCCATCGCAGCTGAAATGAACAAGCTGAATGGCAAAAGCGGCGGTGTACTTGAGCCATTGGGCCGGCTTCTGGGCGAGGTGATGGTTTTCGGACCGATCAAGGACCAGTTCGGGATGAGCCGCCTAAAGAATGCGTTCACCGGCGGTGAAGCGATCGGGGAAGACACCTTTGTGTTCTACCGCGCCCTGGGGATCAAGTTGCGTCAGCTCTACGGCCAGACCGAGAACAGCGCGATCAACGCGATTCAGGCTCCGGGCGAGGTCCGTCTTCATACGGTTGGCAAACCGGCGCCTGGCGTCGAGGTCAGCATTGCCGAAGACGGTGAGATCCTGGTGCGCTCGGACAGCGTGTTCGAAGGGTATTTCAACAAACCCGAAGCGACCGCCGAAGCGCTTGAGGGCGGGTGGCTGCATACCGGCGATGCCGGCTATCTGGAAGACGACGGACACCTGGTTGTTCTGGGCCGTGTCTCCGAGGTCATGCACACCGCCGACGGTGAACGTTACGTTCCAAACTACATCGAGAACCGGTTGAAATTCAGCCCGTATATCAAGGATGCGGCCGTGATTGGCGCCGGGCTGAAGGAACTGACGGCGATGGTCTGCGTGGATTTCGAGGCCGTGGGGCACTGGGCCGAAGTGAACGGCGTACCTTACGTGTCATATGCCGATCTTTCTCAGCGTGAAGAGGTCGCGACGTTGCTTCGCGAGGCGTTCCAACGGGTCAACAAGGCCGTCACCGAGCCATTGCGCCTGCAACGCTTTGTCAGTCTGCCGAAAGAATTCGACCCGGACGATGGTGAAATCACACGGACACGAAAACTGCGGAGGAAGGTCGTTCAGGAACGCTATGCCGACGTGATCGCGGCGCTCTACGACGGTTCAAAAGAGGTCCATGTAAGCGCGCAGGTGACTTACGAGACCGGGGAAGTAGGGAAGGTCGAAAGAAGCCTTCCCATCAGGGAGGTATAAATGGACTGGGTCTTTCTATCAGAGCTTGCGATCAACGGAGCCTTGACGGGTCTGCTGTATTCGCTATTCGCCATCGGCCTTGTGCTGATTTACAAGGCATCTTCGGTGCCCAATCTGGCGCAGGGCGGGTTGACCATGGTCGGGGCCTATGTGGTCTTGGCGCTGGCGCGCGATGTGGGTTTACCCTTGTGGCTGGCCATCCCTCTGGCTGCGGTTGTCATGTTCGGCCTTGGGTTCGGCATTGAGCGTGTTGCTCTGCGCCGTCTCGCAGGTCGGCCGGTCGTCATGATCTTGATGCTGACACTCGGCCTCGACATTTTCCTGCGGGGTACAACGCTTGCGATTTGGGGCGGGACGTCACGTTCGATGGAGTTGGGCGTCAGCTATGATCCACTGTTTTTGGGCGACATCTTCATCAGCCGCATCCATCTGGTTGGTGCCGGTGTTGCGCTCGCCTTGTTTGTCGCATTCATGCTGTTTTTCCGAACCCGGACCGGGATCAAGTTGCGGGCGATCGCGGATGATTACATGGCTTCGTGGTCGGTAGGTATCTCGGTTGAGCGCGGCGTTGGGTTGTCCTGGGCATTGGCATCCGTTGTTGCCGTCGCCGCTGGCGTCATCTGGGGTGAGATTCAGGGTGTCGATCAGGCGCTGTCGCTGTTGCTTCTCAAAGGACTGACGGTTGCCGTTCTCGGTGGTCTCGACAGTATCCTTGGCGCCGTAATCGCAGGCATCATCCTAGGTGTCGTCGAAAACATTGGCGCTGATTTCCTCGATCCGCTTGTCGGAGGCGGAAGCCGTGAGCTTATCGTCGCTGCCGTGCTCATTCTCACGGTCATGATCCGTCCGCACGGACTATTCGGTCGTCACGACATCGAAAGGGTGTAAGGGATGTTTTACAGACTTTCCGGCGTCCATCACGCCGACTACGTTTCGGACAGCCGTATCTTCAAGGTGCCTGCCGACAGAAATCTGACAGCATTCATCTTTCTGATCGGTCTTGCCGCGCCGTTCATCATTCCGTCGCTTTACCTGAACAGCTACTTGCTTCCCTGGCTGATCTGGACGGCCGCCGCTTTGGGGCTGAACCTGGTGACAGGTTGGGCGGGGCAGCTTCACCTGGGCTATGCCGCGGTCATGGCTGTCGGCGCCTATTCGGCGATCCATGCCGCGCGTTTCGGGGTGCCGTGGGAATTCGCCCTGATCATCGGCGGGTTGACGTCATCCGTGATCGGCAGCCTGTTTGCTTTTGCCGCTTTGCGGGTCAAGGGACTGTATCTCGCCCTTACCACTCTTGCGATGCAATTCGTGATGGACTGGGTTCTGACCCACTCTCCGGCGATCTCGGGGGGCTCACACGCGTCGCTCCAGTCACCGACATTGGCGCTGCTCGGGCAAGAGATTACCACTGATACTGGCTTCTACTATGTCGCCTTCGGCTGGTGTGTGTTGGTGACGATCTTCATGCTTAATCTCAAGCGTACTGGACTCGGTCGCGCCTTGGTCGCTGTCCGGGAAAAAGACTTTGCGGCCGCGATCCTGGGTGTGAACAGTTTCTACTACAAAATCCTCGCATTCGCGACTTCTTCGTTCATCGCAGGCGTCAGCGGTGCGTTGCTTGTTGCCACCTTTTTCTTTCTCGCCGCACCCGAGCAATTCTCGGTTGCCGTTTCGATCCAGGTTCTTGCGATGGTGATTGTTGGCGGCCTTGGCAGCATTATCGGTTCCTATTTCGGTGTTGCCCTGATCCTTCTTGTTCCGGGTATCGTGAATGGTCTCGTCGTCACGCTGAGTGACGGGCTTGGCATGCAGATCGATGTTGAAACACTCGCTCACATCCCGAACGCAGTCTATGGCGCACTGATCGTCATTATCCTTCTGATCGAACCACTCGGTTTGGGAAAACTCTACGGCAACATCAGAGACTATCTGATGGTTTGGCCCTTCGATCAGTTCAAGAAATAGGGGAATGCCGATGCAAGAAAAAGTTGAAGCCCAGAACATTCTATCCATGAACAGCGTCGAAGTACTGTACGACAATGTAATACTGGCGATCAAAGGTGTTTCGGTCCAAGTCCCAAAGGGCGAGATGATCGCACTCTTGGGATCGAACGGAGCTGGAAAAAGTACCACGTTGAAAGCGATCAGCGGTCTTTTGAAGGCCGAGCGCGGACGCATCAGCCGAGGTGAGATAACGTTCCAGGGAACGGACATTACCGAAGCGCCCGCGCAAAAACGCGTCGAGATGGGCATCTGTCATGTCATCGAAGGGCGGCGGGTCTTTGAACATCTGACCCCCGACGAGAACCTGACCGCCGCCGCGCCGCGCGGAATGTCCCGATCGACGCTGAATGCGGAAAAGGACAAGATTTACGCCTATTTTCCACGGCTTGCCGAACGCAAAAATTCCCAAGCAGGCTATTTGTCGGGTGGTGAGCAACAGATGCTTGCCATTGGGCGGGCCCTCGTGACCCAGCCGAAGCTTTTGATGCTTGATGAACCAAGCCTCGGGCTTGCTCCGTTCCTGGTCGAGGAAATCTTCGGCATCCTGCAAAAGATCAATAAGGATGAGGGCCTGTCCGTCCTGCTGGTGGAACAGAACGCCCTGGCAGCTCTGGAGATCGTTTCGCAAGGGTATCTTATCGAAAACGGCCGCGTCGTTATGCACGGCACGGCCGAGGCGCTCAAATCCAACTCCGACATTCAGGAGTTCTATCTAGGCGGCGGAGAGACCGATTTTCACAACGTCAAGCACTACAGCCGACGCAAACGTTGGCTGAGCTAACGTACTATTCGAAAACTGTTCAGGGAGGAAAAAATGAAGAGACTTACCAAAGCGCTGGCAGTATTTTCAATGGTTGGCGGGGCGCTGTTCGGCACCCAGGCGCTGGCCGAGCCATTCAAGATCGGCATCTGCTACGATCTCAGCAAGGCCTATACCTTTGCCACGCCGCAGGTTTCGCAGGCCGCGATGGACCTTGCCAAGCTCATCAACATGAAGGGCGGCATCGGTGGGGAACCGGTCGAAGTCATCGTGCGTGACCACGGGAACGAACCGCAGCGCGGAATCGAGTGCTACTCGAAACTCAGCCGCGAGGGCGTCTTTGTTTTCGATACCCTGTCCACTCCGGTCTCTCTGGCTATCCTGCCGCGGGCCATGGAAGACGGGCGTATCCTGATGCAGTCGCTTGTCGGCCGAGGCGATGCCGTCGACGGCACCGTTTTCGAATGGGTCTATCCGATCGGACCGACCTATTGGGGACAGGCGGCCAATGATGTTGCCTACATAAAGCAATTGCATGATGGCGACTTGTCGGACGTGAAGGTGGGGTTTGTGTATTTCGATTATCCTTTCGGACAGGAGCCGATCGAGATTCTCAAAACCTTGTCCGAAAAAGAGGGTTTCAAGCTTGAGCTTTACCCTGTGCCACTGCCTGGCAGTGACCAGGCCGGTGTGTGGTCCAAGGTGCGCCGGGACAACCCAGATCATGTGATTGTCTGGATGCTTGGCGGTGCGCATGTGGTTGCGTCGAAGGAAATGCAGCGCAATCGCATCCCGATGGACAAATACATTTCCGTCAACTGGCTGAACGAAGTCGATATCGCCAATATTGGCGACGAGGCCGCCAAGGGTATCAAGCGCGGTACCAATGTTGTGGGCGGTCAGGACGTCGCGCTGTATCAGGAGATCATGACCGAGCTCTACGACAAGGGCGAGGGTTCGGGCCCGATTGAGAAGACCCAGGACGTTTTCTACAACACCGGTCTGGCCATGTATTCAATCATGTTCGAAGCCGCGCGCAAGGCGGCAGAACTCGAAGGCCTTCCGATTACCGCAAAGTCCTACAAAGCGGGACTGGAGTCGCTTGAGGGATTCGACGCGAACGGGCTGATGGCCCCCATTACGGTGACGGCCGAAGATCATGGCGGCGGTGGCAAGACCCGGATCGAGATGTGGGACGGGGAGACTTGGGTGCCGCAAACCGACTGGATCTCTGAGTACACGGACGTCGTGTGGGACGTGGTGAAAGAAAGTTCGTCACAATACGAGCAGTGAAAGACTGGTAGCAGGAAGGGCGACGCTACGCGGGGCGGCAGCGGCGTTTACGAAACGGTATCACCGCCCCAAACCAAACCAACGGGAGAGAGAAAACATGAAAGTCAAACAGCACATTAAGGCAGTAGTCCTTGCTACTGCGCTGGCAGCAAGCGCGACTGTGGCCGCAGCGCAGGACAAGGAGCCGATCCGCTTCGGACTCTGCTTCGACCTTAGCAAATCCTACACTTTCATTTCGCCGCAGGTGGCTCAGGCCGCCCAGGATCTGGCGATGTACACCAACGAAAATGGCGGTATCGAAGGGCATCCGGTAGAAATCATCGTTCGCGATCACGGCAACGAACCGCAGCGCGGTGTGGAATGCTATGAGCAGCTCAAGCGCGAAGGTGTGTTCCTATTCAATTTTCTGTCCACGCCGGTCACGAACGCGGTTCTGCCGCGTGCCATGAAGGACGGCAACGTTCTGATGCAGTCCTTCGTTGGCCGTGGCGATGCAGTTGACGGGGAAGTGTTCGAATGGGTTTTCCCGGTCGGTCCGACGTACTGGCAGCAGGCAGCAAATAACGTTGCCTTCATCAAGGGCCAGATGGGCGGTGACCTGAGCAAGGCGAAGATCGGGTTCATCTATCTGGATTATCCCTTCGGTCAGGAACCAATCGAGATCCTGAAAACGCTTTCCGAGAAGGAAGGGTTCGAACTGGAGCTTTATCCCGTGCCGCTTCCCGGTTCGGATCAGGCCGGTGCCTGGAGCAATATCCGCCGTGATAAGCCAGATTACGTGATCAGCTGGCTTCTGGCTGGCGGGCATGTGGTTGCCTCGAAGGAAATGCGCCGCAACCGGTTCCCGATCGACCGTTACCTGTCGGTCAACTGGCTCAACGAGGTCGATATCGCCAACATTGGCGCACAAGAGGCAAAAGGCATTTTGCGCGGAACCAACGTGGCCGGTGGCCAGGAAGTTCCGATCGTCAAGACGATGCTGGAAACCTACTATGCCAATGGCAAGGGCAGCGGACCCGAGAATCTGGTGCGAGACGTGTACTATAACATGGGTATGGCGATTTATTCGGTCGGTTTTGAAGCCGCGCGTATCGCGATTGCCGAAAACGGTTGGCCGATCACACCGGAAAGCATGAAGAATGCCTATGAATCGATCGAGAACTTCGATGGAAACGGCACCATGGCCCCGGTTACAGTGACCGACAAAGATCATGGTGGTGGTGGCAAGACTCGGGTCGAGCAGTGGAATGGCGAAACCTGGGTTCCGCAGACCGACTGGAGCGCCGACTATCTCGACGTTGTGTGGGATGTCATCAAGCACAGCTCCGCGACTTTCAAAGTCGAGTAGGACACAGCTTCCCCGCGGTAAACATATCGCGGGGAAGCTTTACGCACCCAAGTTGTTCAGAGAAACGAAGCAGGTATCATGAGTCCCATTAACGTGAAGATTGAAGATGGCATTGCGACCGTCTGTATCAACCGGCCAGAACGCAAGAACGCGCTTTCTGTGGCGGCGACGAACGGGCTGACCGACGCCTGGGAGAAGATCGAGGCGGACGACAGCGTTCGCGTGGCCATTCTGACGTCGGCCGATTGCGGCGTTTTCAGCGCCGGATTGGATCTGAAGGAAGCTACACAAATCGCACGCGACGAGGGCGTCGATATTCTGACCAAGATGCGCGACCCGTTTCACGAGACCATGCGCGCCTGCAAAAAACCGATCATCGCGGCGATGACGGGGTCGCTGATGGCGGGCGGAATGATGCTGACGCTGAATTGCGATCTGAGGGTCGGTCTCAAGGGAACCAAGGTCGGCATTACCGAAGTAAAGATCGGTCGTGGATCGCCTTGGGCATCGCCAGCATTGTCCATGCTGCCGCAGCCCATCCTTATGGAAATTGTTCTGACCGGCGATTTGATGCCGATCGAGCGCCTGCACGAATACGGGTTCACCAACTATATCGAAGACACTCCCGATGCTGTCCGCGCACGGGCCTTCGACCTTGCCAAACGCATTGCCAGCGCGGCCCCGCTTTCGGTGATTGCGGCCAAAGGCGGCGTTCGCGCGACCATGGACCTGGGCTGTGCGGGTGGCCTGAAAGAGGGCAAGCGCCTGCACGAGGTGGTTTACGCCAGCAACGACGCGATTGAAGGCCCAAAGGCCTTTGCTGAAAAGCGAGCACCCGTCTGGACCGGGACCTGATGGAGACTTGAATGACTGAGCTTATTCGCCTGGACAGGGAAGGCCCTGTCGGAATCCTGCGTTTTCTTCAGCCGACAAAACGCAACCCTTACAGCATCGGGTTCGTCGAAGAACTGGTGGCGCTCCTGCGCGAAGCCGAACGGGACGCTACGATCCGTGCCGTTGTCATGACCGGCGGCGATCATTTCAGCAGCGGCGGCGATCTTGTCGGGTTTCAGTCCGAGATCGCCAAAGGCGCGCGGGCGACGTCGGAAATGGTGGACCTGGTTCACGATGGCGGACGCGCGGCCTATCTGTTTCGCAAACCTCTGATTTCTGCGGTATGCGGCGTGGCTTTTGGCGCGGGCCTCAGCCTGGCCTTGTCGGCGGACATTGTCGTTGCCGCCGAAGATGCCCGGCTGTGCGAAGTATTTGCACGCGTCGGCGGTTGTCCCGACACGGGATCAAGCTGGCTGCTTCAGCAGCGCGCCGGTGCGGGCGTGGCCCGGATGCTTGTGCTCACGGGCCGTGAAATCGACGGGCGCACCGCTAGGGACCTGCGCGTTGTCGAAGAATGTGTGCCGGCCAACCAGGTCGAAGTACGGGCGTTGGAAATTGCCCGCGAGATTGCAACGCACCCGATGTTTGGCGTTCAGACCGCCAAGCGTGTGATGCGCGCCGCAGCCGAGTGCAGCTATCTCGAGGCGCTGGATATCGAGCGCGATGCCCAAAGCGTTTTGCTGTGCGCGCATGACTTTCCCGAAGCGATGAAAGCGTTTTCGGAAAAAAGAACTCCAGAATTCAAAGACCGTTAGCTCGGTTGAAACCTTATCGCAAAACTCAAGGAGACCACGCCAATGAAGGTACTCGTGCCTGTGAAACGGGTGATCGACTACAACGTGAAGGTCAGCGTCAAGGCGGATGGCAGCGGTGTCGATCTCGCCAACGTTAAGATGTCGATGAACCCGTTCGACGAAATCGCCGTCGAAGAGGCGATCCGCCTAAAAGAGGCCGGCAAGGCCGAAGAGGTCGTCGCGGTATCCATCGGCGTCAAACAGGCGCAGGAAACCCTGCGCACCGCACTGGCCATGGGCGCCGACCGCGCCATCCTGGTCGTCGCAGCGGATGACGTGCACCAGGATATCGAGCCGCTGGCAGTGGCCAAGATCCTTGCCAAGGTCGTGGAAGAGGAACAGCCCGGTCTGGTTCTCTGCGGCAAGCAGGCGATCGACAACGACATGAATGCCACCGGCCAGATGCTGTCGGCGATCCTCGGTTGGAGCCAGGCGACCTTTGCCTCGGAAGTGGGCATCGATGGCGACAGCGCCGTCGTCACCCGCGAGGTCGATGGCGGCCTGCAGACCATCAAGGTCAAGATGCCGACCGTCGTTTCCGTCGACCTGCGCCTGAACGAACCGCGCTATGCGTCGCTGCCCAACATCATGAAGGCCAAGAAAAAGCCGCTGGATGAAAAGACGGCCGCCGACTATGGCGTCGACGTCACCCCGCGCCTGACCGTGGTCAAGACGTCCGAGCCGGCCGAACGCGCCGCCGGTGAAATGGTTGGCTCGGTCGACGAGCTGGTTGCGAAACTCAAGGAAAAGGGGGCGGTGTGATGGCTGTTCTTCTTCTTGCCGAAGTCAACAATGGTGAACTATCGATGGACGCGACCGCAAAGGCGGTCACCGCGTCCAAGGCCCTGGGCGACGTGACGGTTCTGTGCGCCGGCGCGTCTGCCGCCGACGCCGCGAAAGAAGCCGCGACAATCGACGGCGCGGCCAAGGTGCTGGTCGCCGAAGACCCCGCGCTGGGTCATCGCCTGGCGGAATCGACCGCCGACCTGATCGTGTCGCTGGCAGGCGACTACGATCACATCGTGGCACCCGCCACCACCGACGCCAAGAACGTGCTGCCCCGCGTGGCCGCGCTGCTGGACGTGATGATGCTGACCGATGTCTCCGGCGTGGTCGATGCCGACACGTTCGAGCGCCCGATCTATGCAGGTAACGCGATCCAGACGGTGAAATCGGGCGACGCAAAAAAGGTCGTGTCCTTCCGCACCGCCAGCTTCGACGCGGCCGGCACCGGTGGCTCGGCCGCCGTGGAAACCGTGGGCGGCGCATCCGTTTCGGGCCTGTCGGAATGGGTCGAAGACAAGGTCGCCGAAAGCGACCGTCCCGAACTGACCTCGGCCGGTATCGTGGTTTCGGGCGGCCGTGGCGTCGGCTCGGAAGACGATTTTGCGCTGATCGAGAAACTGGCCGACAAGCTGGGCGCCGCCGTTGGCGCATCCCGCGCCGCCGTCGACTCGGGCTTTGCACCGAACGACTGGCAGGTCGGCCAGACCGGCAAGGTGGTCGCGCCTGACCTGTATATCGCCGTCGGCATCTCGGGTGCGATTCAGCACCTTGCGGGCATGAAGGACAGCAAGATCATCGTCGCGATCAACAAGGACGAAGAGGCCCCGATCTTCCAGGTTGCCGATTACGGTCTGGTCGCCGACCTGTTCGAGGCCGTGCCCGAACTGACCGACAAGCTGTAAGCCATTGCAAAAAAGTATAAAAAGGCCCGCCTGTTTTGTCGGGCCTTTTTATACGAGCCGAATGGGCGGCGCGTTGATTGGATAAATCCGGATGCGCACGGTCCGAAGCCGTGTGACGCCCCGTCAGAACGGCTCGGGTTCATTGTGAGAAAAAAACACTTGTTAGATTTTTTCAATGCAAGCATGACTCGATAGGAATAAAACATGTCTCTGATCAAGAACTCCCCGAGTTGGGCAGTGGATGAACACAAGATGTTCGCCGATAGTACACGCAGGCTTTTCGATGCAGAGATGGCTCCGAAGATTGAAAAATGGGCGGAGCAGGGAATTGTTGACCGCGACTTCTGGAAAACAGTCGGTCAGCAGGGTGTCATGGGTGGCTCGATTGCCGAAGAATATGGTGGGTTCGGTGGCGGCATCGGGTTCGACGCGATTACCGTCTACGAGCAGGGGCGCACCGGTGATACGGGTTGGGGCTATGGGATCCAGTCCATCGTAATCCATTATCTCAACGCATATGGCAGTGAGGAACAGAAGAAAAAGTGGTTGCCGAAACTGGTCATCGGCGACAGCGTTGCGGCGATTGCCATGACCGAGCCTGGAACGGGCTCTGACCTCCAGAACGTACAAACCTATGCGGAAAAGGATGGCAACCACTACAAGATCAACGGTTCGAAGATCTTTATCACAAACGGGCACACGGCGGATCTCGTTGTTATCGTGGCAAAGACCGACCGCAACGCCGGCGCTAAGGGCGTTTCGTTGATCGTTCTGGAAACCGAGGGCGCCGAGGGCTTTCGCCGGGGACGGAACCTGAAGAAACTGGGTATGAAAGGTTCGGATACTGCTGAGCTGTTCTTCGAGGATGTGCGCGTGCCTACGGCGAACCTGCTTGGTCCGGAAGAGGGGCAGGGGTTCTACCAGCTGATGAAGCAGCTGCCTTGGGAGCGGCTGATGATCGGCATTACCGCCCTCGGTTTTATTGATTTTGCGATCGATGAAACGGTGAAATATGTTCAGGACCGCAAGGCATTTGGAAGCCGGATCATGGACTTCCAGAATACACGCTTCAAACTGGCGGAATGCAAAACCAAGGCCGAATTGCTACGTTCCTTCGTAAATGACGGGCTCGCGCGTCTTGAAGCGGGCGAACTTGATGCGGCCACGGCTTCGATGGCGAAGTGGTGGGGCAGCCAGACGCAGAACGAGGTCATGCATGAATGCCTGCAACTGCACGGCGGTTACGGTTTCATGATGGAATACCCCATCGCGCGTCTTTATGCCGACAGCCGGGTCCAGATGATCTATGGCGGCACCAACGAGATCATGAAGGAACTGATCGCGCGTTCGCTGGATGTTTGATCCGTCCGGTGCCGGGTGGGGCTATTCCCTACCCGGCACCAGAATCTCGTCGCTGTGTTCCCCAAGTCGCGGGGCCGGGCGATGATCATGCCGCGCCGGTGTTGCCGAGAATCGTATCGGCGGGCGTGTCGTCCAGATCGGTCCTTCGGATGGGTGATCAATCCGTTGGAAGAAGCCGGTCGCGGCAAGATGGGGATCGTTCGGCAAATCTGACAGGTTGCGCACCGGCATGGCGGGTATGTCTGCCTGCTCCATCAGGGCAAGCCAGTCATCCGTGGTCCGGGTCAGCGCAATCTGCGCCACCATATCGTATACCGCGCCGATGTTGCGGCTTCGGGCATCCATGTCAGTGACCCAGACATGGTCGATCATGTCGTCGCGCCCGACCGCCTGAAAGAACCGCGCCCATTGCACGTTGGTGTAGGGCAGAATGGTGATATAGCCATCTACCGTCTGAACCGGACGCCTGTGCGGAACCAGCATGCGGGCATAGCCGAAATCCTGCGGAGCCTCTTCAAAGGTGGCACCATCCATATGTTCGATCAACAGGAAGGCGGCCAGCGTTTCAAACATCGGAACCTCGACATGCTGGGCTTCTCCAGTGCGCTCGCGGTGGAACAGAGCACCCATCACGGCATAGGCAGCAGTGACCCCGCCAAGCTTATCGGCGAGAATTGTCGGGGCATAAGCGGGCGGTGCCTCGGGGTCGCGCAAGGTAGCCAAGCTGGCCAATCCCGACACCGACTGGACGGAATCGTCGAATGCAGGCTTGGCGGCATAGGGCCCGTCCTGCCCGAAACCGGTGGCGGATACCGTGATCAGGTTCGGGTTTTTCTGGCGTAGGGATTCGGGATCCAAACCCAATCTGGCAAGCGCCGCAGGCCGGATGCTCGAAATCATCACATCGGCATCGATGAGCAGTTTGCGCAACTGATCGCGACCGGTTTGTGTTTTGAGGTCGAGTACGACACTGCGCTTGTTACGGTTGGTCCCCAGAAAAGCGGCCCCCATCAGCTTGTTGCGCGATGGCTGGACCTGGCGAAGAAGATCGCCCTCGGGGCCTTCCACCTTGATCACATCGGCCCCCAGATCGCCCAGCATCTGCGTCGCCAAAGGTCCGAAAACTACAGAAGTCAGATCGACGATCTTCACGCCTTGAAGGATCGCCGGTTTGTTCTCAGCGGTCATTTGGTTGTCCACCGTTTTAGTTGTCCACCGTTTTCATGAAAGGGGCCCGAATTCGGCGCGTATGGCTTCACCTTCCGCATCGAAGGCCGGGCAGGGGCCCAGTGCCGTTTCGCCGAGGCTGCGCCGGATCGGGGGTGTCGGGACGTTGATCTCGCCCGAGGGTGTGCCTATCACGGATCGGTCAAGCTGCGGGTGATCGGACAGGGACGCCACGTCGTTCACCGCGCCGGAGGCAATGCCCGCAGCGTCAAGGCGCTTCAGCATCTCGGTGCGATCATGCGAGGCGAACACGGCCTTGATGAGCTCTTCGAGCGCGGGTTTGTTTTCAATTCGTGACGTGTTGTCGTGAAAACGGGGGTCGGTTGCCAGCGCCGCGTCGCCCAGTATGTGTTCACAGAACCGTTGCCATTCGCCGTTGTGTTGCACGGTAATGACGACAAGCTGGCCGTCTTTGCACTGATAGGCCCCGTAGGGACAGATGACCGTGTGGTTCAGCCCGACACGCGGTGTAGGCTTGCCAAGGTAATCGTGATACAGCAGCGGTACCGACATCCAGTCGGCCATCACATCGAACATTGCTACGGAAACGCCGCTGCCCTTGCCGGTGCGATCACGCCCGACAAGTGCTTCGCAGATTCCAGCATGGGCTGTCATACCGGTGGCGATATCGCAGACCGACACGCCCACCCGTCCTGGTCCGTCGGGTGTACCGGTCACTGATGCCAGACCGCTTTCGCATTGCACAAGAAGGTCGTAGGCCTTGGCGTTGCGCATCGGGCCGTCTTCGCCATATCCGGTGATGTCGCAGGTCACCAGGCGCGGGAACCTCTTTCGCAGACTTGTGGAATCGAGCCCGAGCTTGGCCAGCGCGCCCGGCAGGAGGTTCTGAATAAACACATCCGCGTTTTCCAGAATCCTGAGCAGGATTTCCCGGTCCTCGTCGGCTTTAATGTCCAGCGCCACCGATTCCTTTCCTCGGTTAAGCCATGTGAAATAGGCGCTTTCGCCGTTGGCGGCGGTATCGTAGGCGCGGGCGAAATCGCCGGCTCCCTTGCGTTCGATCTTGATCACGCGCGCGCCGGCATCGGCCAGCCGCGAGGAGCAAAAAGGCGCGGCGACTGCCTGTTCCAACGCAACGACGAGTTTGCCGGAAAGGGGGGCTAAGTCTGAACCTGGCATGAGTTTCTCGCAAATGATCTTGAATGGTTGACTAAATCTAACAATTGTTAGAAACATAATCAATACGGTTGGACGAAGACTGGATCGCTTGAAGGAGAACGCTGGTGCAGGACGCCATAGGACCAGACCAATTTTTCCAACGCGCGCTGGCAGAGGGAGAGATCCTGCTGCCAAAGTGCGACGACTGCGGGGCCTATCACTTTTTCCCGAGAGTCTTGTGTCCCCATTGTCATGGCAGCGCGATTTCTTGGATGAAGGCGAGGGGCAAGGGACGGGTCCACACCACAACGGTCGTGCGCCGAAAACCCGAACGGGGCGGTGACTACAACGTATGTGTCGTCGAGCTGGACGAGGGTGTCCGGATGATGAGCCGGGTCGAGGGCATCGCCCCGGGTGAGGTCGCTATCGACATGCCTGTAACCGCTTTCGTGGGCGAGGCCGAGGGCGCTCCGGCCGTGCTTTTCAAGCCGTCGGAGAGATAAGCCATGACCATTGAACTTCGGGGGAAATCCGCCATCGTGGGAACTGGTCATGCCGGTTTCGGAGAAGCCCATGGCCTGACGGCCTATGATGTCATGGCGCAATCTGCGCTTGCGGCGCTTGGCGATGCCGGGCTGAAACTGTCCGACGTCGACGGGCTGTTTTGCACCATGATGGAAGACAGCATGCCGGCGCTTATGGCGGCGGAGTATCTGGGCATCCAGCCCCGTTTCATTGATGGCACGATGTCGGGCGGTTCGTCCTTCGTAAACTACCTGACGTCCGCGACCATGGCGCTGGACGCCGGTCTGTGTGATGTCGCGCTGATTGTTTATGGCTCCAACCAGCGCACCGCGTCGGGCAGACTGGTGACCGCTTCACGTCCGCCGGCCTACGAGGCGCCGTATAATCCGCGCTATCCGATCTCGGCCTATGCGATGGCGGCGGCGCGGCACATGCATGAATATGGCACCACCCGCGAACAGCTGGCCGACGTGGCCGTCGCCGCGCGGGCCTGGGCGCAGCGCAACCCCGAAGCGTTCGAGCGCGGCCCGCTGACCCGCGAGGACGTGCTGGGTGCGCGCATGGTGGGCGATCCATTGACCGTGCGCGACTGTTGTCTTGTCACCGACGGTGGCGGCGCGATCGTAATGGTCCGCGCGGACCGCGCCCGGGATTTCCCGAAGGCGCCTGTCTATGTGCTGGGCAGTGCGGCGGAGAGCTCGCACCGGCAGATTTCCCAGATGAAGGATTTCACCGTGACCGCGGCCCGCGACTCGGGCGCGCGCGCCTTTGCGGCGGCCGGAGTGACCCCTGCGGACATACAGGCGGTCGAGCTCTATGATGCCTTCACCATCAACACGATTTTGTTTCTCGAAGATCTTGGGTTCTGCGCGAAGGGCGAGGGAGGGGCCTTTGTCGAGGGCGGACGCATCGCGCCTGGCGGCGTCTTGCCGGTGAACACGAATGGCGGCGGCCTGTCCTGCGTGCACCCCGGGATGTACGGAATCTTCACAGTGATTGAGGCTGCGCGTCAGATCCGTGGCGACGCGCCGGGCATTCAATTGAAAGATGTCGACCTGGCGCTGGCGCATGGCAATGGTGGTGTGCTGTCCAGTCAGGTCACGGCCATACTTGGATCGCAAAACACGCTCTGACGGCAACTAAGGGAGGAAAGTAAATGCCATTGGATTTCGATGCACTGTTGAACTGGGACTTTGAGGAAATCGAACAGACGCTGACCGAGCGGGATACCATCCTGTATGCACTCGGCCTTGGGTTCGGCGAGGATCCGACCGACAAAAAGGAGCTGGCCTATGTCTATGAGGACGGGCTCAAGGCAGTTCCCTCGATGGCGGTCATTTTGGGGTATCCCGGCTTCTGGCTGCGCGATCCCAAGACCGGCGTAAACTGGCAAAAAGTGCTGCACGGAGAACAGTGGCTCGACATCTACAAGCCGCTGCCGACACATGGCCGGATTGTCGGCCGCAGCAAGATCGACTTCATCGCCGACAAGGGCGAGGGCAAGGGAGCCGTCATTTACCAAAGCCGTGATATTATCGACGCGGACAGCAGTGAAAAACTGGCACGCGTGGCGATGTCGGCTTTCTGTCGCGGTGATGGGGGGTTTGGCGGTGAAAACCAGGCGGGTCCGGCACCCGCAGTGCTGCCTGATCGGGCGCCTGATCATGTATGTGATATCGATACCCTGCCGCGCCAAGCCCTTATTTATCGTCTCAGCGGTGATTTCAATCCGCTTCATGCTGACCCGGATGTTGCCCGTTCTGTCGGGTTTGACCGCCCGATCCTGCATGGTCTGGCGACCTATGGGCTGGCGGCCCGAGCGATTCTCAAGACGTTGCTTGACTATGATGCGGCCCGGCTTGTCGGTCTGGATGTTCGGTTCTCGGCGCCGGTCTATCCCGGCGAAACCGTGCGGTTCGAAATCTGGGAAGAGGACGGCGAGGCCCGGTTCCGGGCGTCGATCCCGGCACGCGATGTGGTTGTTCTGAACAACGGCGCGGCACGCTTCGCCTGAGGTAGTGAAGATGGCTCAACCGCTCAAGGATATCCTGGTGCTGGATTTCAGCACACTTCTTCCCGGTCCGATGGCGACGCTCATGCTGTCCGAGGTCGGGGCCGAAGTAATCAAGTTCGAACGGCCCGGAGTCGGCGAGGACGCGCGCCACACGGAGCCCAAGATCGACGGAGAGAGCATCGGATTTGCCGTGTTGAACCACGGCAAGCGATCGGTTGCCATCGACCTCAAGTCGAGGGGTGCAGTGGAATGGCTGCGCCCCTTGATCGAGAAGGCCGATGTTCTGGTAGAGCAGTTCCGTCCCGGCGTGATGGACCGGCTCGGGCTTGGTTATGATGCTCTGCGCGAGATCAATCCCGGTCTCATCTATTGTTCGATCACCGGCTATGGCCAGACCGGACCAAAGGCCAGCGCAGCCGGCCACGACCTCAACTACGTCGGTGATACGGGTATCCTGTCGCTCAGTTGCGGACCGGATGACCAGCCAACGGCACCGTTCGGACTGGTCGCCGATATCGGAGGCGGAACCTATCCTGCAGTGATGAATATCCTGCTGGCCCTGATTGCGCGGCAGGCAAGCGGGCAGGGGACGCATCTGGATATCGCAATGTCCGAGGGGGCGTTCGCCTTTGCCTATTGGGCCCATGCCGAAGGTGTGATTGCCGGGCAGAACATTAAAAACGGTAGCAGCCGCCTGACGGGTGGCCTGGCCCGGTATAGGCTTTATACGGCTGCGGACGGGCGTCAGATCGCCGTCGGCGCGTTGGAAGAAAAGTTCTGGCAGTCGTTCTGCGATGTCATTGGTTTGCCGGTGGCACTTCGCGATGACTGGTCCGATCCCGATGCCAGTGCCGCGGAGGTTGCGCGTCGTCTGAGGAAACACCCCTCGACCCATTGGGAGCCTCTGCTGGCTGCGGCCGATTGCTGCTGTTCGGTCGTGAAAACGCCCGCCGAGGCGGCGCGCGACCCGCATTTCAAAGCGCGTGACGTGTTCGGGCGGACCGTAAAAATCTCTGACCGGAACACGCCCGCTTTGCCGCTGCCAATTGCGCCGGAGTTCCGTTCTTCGGGAAATTCGGTCGGAGTTGCAGCCACCTTGGGCAAAGACAATGCGCGTTATGGCGTGGACCAACCGATGACAGAGTAAATCCCGTTGACGGGCAGGTTTCGAATCGGTAATCTAACACTTGTTAGAAAATGGGAGGGGCCAATGGACAAGTCTGACGATGACCTGCCGACTGATGCTGAGCGTTATGTCATGCCATCGCGCTTTGTGGAAAGCGATAGCTTGGAAGTGCAGGGTTTCGTGACATCGGCTTTGCGTGATCTTCCTTTGGACGCAACCAATCGAGACAAGGCGGTCCGCCTGTTCGAAGCGGTGCGCGACGATATTCGCTATGATCCCTATTGTTTCGCGCTGGATGAGGACTCTTACCGTGCCAGCCGTATCGCTGGGGCGGAAGCGGCGTTTTGCGTTCCCAAGGCAATTCTGCTGGCGGCTTGTCTGCGTGCTGTGGGTATCCCAGCCGCACTGGGGTTCGCGGATGTGCGCAACCACCTGAATACACCCAAGTTGCAGGAGTTGATGGGGACCGATCTCTTTATCTACCACGGCTACGTTCAACTGTGGTTGGGGAATGAGGCCTACAAGGTGACACCTGCATTCAACATGGAACTGTGTGAAAGATTCGGGGTCAAACCCCTGGTCTTCGACGGCTATCACGACGCGCTCTTTCATGAGTTCGACGAACAGAATCACCGACACATGGAATATGTGAACGACCGTGGTCTCTATTTCGACGCGCCGATGGGTGAGTTCCTGGTGGCGTTCAAGGAAACCTATCCGAAGCTGGAAGAATTCAACCGCATCCGGATATCCAAGGATGCGAGCGGATACGATGACGGTTTCGCAAAGGAGGGTGCCTCTTGAGGTATCTGGAAGACTTCTCGCCGGGCCAGGTCTATCGCTTTCGCAGCGCTCCGATGAGCGCGGGTTCGATAAAGGCGTTTGCCGAGGAATGGGATCCGCAGCGGCTGCACACCGACGAAAACTATGCAACCGCCATACATGGCAGCCTGATCGCCTCGGGCTTTCAGACGATGCTGGAAGTGTTTAGGCCGGTCATGTCTGAAATGATGGTCGATGTCGCCAATATCGGTGGCATGGGCTTTGACAATCTGCGCTGGCTGCGGCCGGTGCGCCCGAACGAACCCCTTGATGTCGAACTGACGGTCAACGCGGTCACGCCGTCAAAAAGCAAGCCCGACAGAGGTGTTTTGCACTATACGCTCAGCGCCAAAAACCCTGCGGGCGAGGTCGTTTTTTCGACCGACACCCCCGTGATGATCCAGCGAAAACAAAATGACACAGACTGATATCCTTTCCAGCGAACAAGAAGACCTTCGCCTGTTGCGCGAGAGCGCGCGCACGTTGTTTGAACGGGCGGGCGGAAGTGACAGAGCCCGAAAACTTCGTGATGCCGGGGGCGGTTTCGATGCGGAGATGGTCCGGGAACTCGCCGAGGCCGGCGTTTTCGGGGTGGCGGTGCCCGAAGATCAGGGCGGGCTTGGCATGGGCCTGGCCGCTGCCGGCATCATCGCCGAAGAGGTCGGTCGCGTGATTGCCCCGGAACCGGTCGTGTTGACGATCGGTCTGAGCCTCGGTCTTCTGCGCCGCCTTTGCCCGGATCATCCGAAGGTGCCACAACTCATCAGCGGCGAAACTGTGCTGGCGGTTGCCTGGCAGGAACGCGGCCCGGGCGGAGCGCCCGCCGATGCGACCTGCCGATACGCAGACGGAAAGCTGACCGGCGCCAAGGCTTGGGTGGCCGGCGCGGCCGGATCGCAAGGGTTCCTTGTTGTGACCCAGGGAGACGATGGTCAGGTTCTGGTATTGGTCGAGGCAAACGCGGACGGGTTCGTCATCAACAAGCGTGCGCAAGCCGATGGCAGTTCCTTGGGCGAGCTTTCGTTTTCGGGAACCCCGGCCGCCGAACTGGCCAGCGGAAGAGCGGTTCAGGACGCGCTGGCCGAGGCTGTCGTCGATGCAACGGCGCTTGCCGCCGCCGAGCTTGTCGGCCTGAGCGAGCGCGCCTTCGAGATCACGCTCGATTACATCAAGACGCGGGAGCAGTTCGACAAGCCGATCGGGTCATTCCAGGTCATCCAGCACCGTGCTGTCGACCTTCACGTGATGTGCGAGGTCGCGCAGGCAGGCGTCGGCGAAGCTCTGGCGCAGATGGACGGCGAAACGGATCCGAAGATCCGCGCCCGGTTGGCCAGCCGGGCCAAGTCACGTGCGGTGACCGCGGCCAAAAAAATCACTCGTGATGCGATCCAGCTTCATGGCGCGGTCGGCTATACCGACGAATTCGATATCGGGCTCTATCTGAACCGGGCGTTGGTGCTGTCGGCCTGGTTGGGCGACGATGCCTATCACAGGCGGATATGGTTCGAGGCACGCGAAGCAGAGGGGGCCGCACAATGACCGACTGGAACGCAATGACCGATGCAGAGTTCCGCAAGGAGGTGCGCCAGTTCTTCGAGGCCGAATACCCCGAAGAGCTGCGCCATCTGCCGCACCGTCCAAAGTTCGCCGAGATCGAACACTGGCACCGCAAGCTGCACGCGAAGGGCTGGGTCGCGCCAGCATGGCCCACAGAATATGGTGGCATGGGCCTGAACGCCGCCAAGCTGCTGATTTTCTACGAAGAGCAGCAACGCTGGGGCGTCAATCGTGGCCGCGATATGGGCGTGCAGATGGTCGGCCCTCTGATCATCAAGTTCGGCACCCAGGACCAAAAAGATTACTGGCTGCCGCGTATCCTGAGTTGCGATGACATCTGGTGCCAAGGCTACTCAGAGCCGGGCGCTGGGTCCGATCTGGCGAACCTGCGCACGCGTGCAGAAATTGACGGGGACGACTTTGTCATCAACGGACAGAAGATCTGGACCACGATGGCGCATGACGCTACGCACATTTTCATGCTGGTGCGCACCGATCCGGATGCACCCAAGAAACAACAGGGCATCAGTTTCCTGCTTGCTCCGATGGATCAGCCCGGAGTCGATGTTCGCACGATCAAGACCCTCTCGGGTGAAACTGAGTTTTGTGAGGTCTTCTTTGACGATGCCCGGACGCCCCGCGAGAACCTTGTGGGCGAGCTGAACAAGGGTTGGACGATGGCCAAGGCTCTCCTGAGCTTCGAGCGCATCTTCATCGGTTCGCCAAGCCTGGCCCAGAACGCACTGGGGCAATTGGAAAGCTTTGCACGGGGCCGTGGCGCGTTTGATGATCCGGTGTTTCGCGATCGATTTGCCCAGGCGGCACTGGATGTGGAAGATCATGCCGCGCTTTATGCCCGTTTTGCAGATCAGCTCAAACGTGGCGAGACGCTGGGTGCGGATGTCTCCATGCTGAAGATTTGGGTGACTGAATGCTTCCAGCGCATCACCGAGCTGATGATCGAAGCAGCCGGACCCGATGGCGGCTCCATCGGGCCGCTCCAAGTCGGCAACGTAAGTGTCGATGTTCTGGCGAGTTTCTACAAGGCCAGACCTACCACGATCTACGGTGGATCGAACGAAATCCAAAGAAACATCCTGTCCAAGGCCGTCCTGGGACTGCCTGGCTGACTCAATACCCCACGGAGGAAATAGAACTATGTCGGATCGTTATGCAAAATACGATAAACTGAAATTTGACTACCCGGCGGATCGCGTGCTGCGCATCACGTTCGACCGGCCCGAGACGTTTAACTCGGTCGATGCCGAAACTCACACCCAGATGACGGACATGTGGATCGATATCGACCGTGACCCAGACATCAATTCGGTTATCGTGACCGGTGCGGGCAAGGCGTTTTCCGCCGGTGGCGATTTCAGCCTGATTGAAAAGATGATCGGGGACTCGCACGAGATCATGAAGACGTGGAAAGAAGCCAAGGATCTCGTCTACAACATCATCAACTGCAACAAGCCGATCATTTCCGCGATCAATGGCCCTGCGGCCGGCGCGGGCCTTGTGGTTGCCATCCTGGCCGACATCTCGATCGCCGGAAAACGGGCCAAGATTGTCGATGGTCATCCCCGCCTTGGTGTTGCCGCCGGTGACGTCGCGGCGATTATCTGGCCGCTGCTGACCTCGATGGCCAAGGCGAAATACTATCTGATGACCTGCAAGCCGGTGTCGGGCGAAGAGGCCGAGCGTATCGGTCTGGTATCAATGTGCGTCGAGGATGACGAGCTGCAGCAGATCGCGCTGGATACAGCCGTCGAACTAGCCAACGGCTCGCAAAGCGCGATTCGCTGGACCAAGTATTCGCTGAACAACTGGCTGCGCCAGGCCGGGCCGATCTTTGATGCGTCGACCGCGCTGGAGATGCTTGGCTTCATGAGCGAGGACGTCAAGGAGGGTGTGTTGTCGCACCGCGAGAAGCGCACGCCGAACTTCCGTAAGGACTGCCCGCTTTAACGCCCGATTGGACGAGGAGGCATGGAAATGTCTGATGATATCTACCGAGATATAGCGCAAGCCTATGCCGCTGCGGCCGAAAAGGCTCCTGGTCTGAAATCGCGATTCACGGCTGCCGGATTCGATCCGGCAGCCGTCACATCGGTGGCGGACCTTTCGCGCCTTCCAGTGATGAAGAAGGAAGAGCTTCTGAAAATTCAGCGCGAGAACCCGCCTTTTGGCGGGTTCCTCGCCTCGGATTTAAAGGATATCGGGCGAATCTACGTGTCCCCCGGCCCGATTTTCGAACCAGCCCTTTCGGGCGGTGGCGGCCACGGCCTTGACCTTCTGTTCAAGGCCGCAGGCGTGGGGCCGGGAGATATCATCCTGAACACCTGGATGTATCATCTGGTACCGGCTGGCCTGCTGTTCGACGAAGCGGCACAGGCCGCAGGCGCCACTGTGATCCCGGGCGGCGTCGGCAACACCGAGCTTCAGGCACAAATCATCGTCGAAACCGGCGTGACTTCGATCTGTGCTTCGACTGCGTTTTTCCTGACGCTGGCGGACAAGGTGATCGAAACCTATGGCCGCGACGCATGGAAGGTGAAAACCGCCTTTCTGGGCGGGGAAATGGGCGACTGGATGGCCAAACGCCGCCGGATCGAGGCCGATTACGGCGTGTCGACCTGGGCCGCCTATGCCACAGCCGATCTGGGCCTTGTCGCCTATGAGGATGGCGGCGACGGCTATCTGGTTCATCCCGACCGCGTGGTGCAGATCTGCGATCCGGTCAGCGGGGAACAGGTCGCCCATGGTGAACCAGGCGAGGTTGTCGTGACCGCGCGCGATGCTACGTGGCCGATGATCCGGTTCGGCACCGGCGACAGTGCCTTGGCGCTTGAGAGCAACGCGGATGGCACCGTCAGCCGGATTTCAGCGCTGCAGGGCAGGGTCGGCGCAGCGGTCAAAGTGCGCGAGATTTTCGTTTATCCGCGCGTGGTTGAAGAAGTTGTCATCGGTACGCCTGGCGCAAAAGCCGCGCAGGCCGTGGTGACACGCGAAAGTGACCGTGACATGATCCGGCTTTCGCTTGTGCTGGAAGACGGCGCCGACGCCTCAGCTGCGGAAGCGGCCGCAGCTGAGGCCTTTAAATTGCATGCCAGGATCCGTGCCGACGCGGTGAGCATTGTTGCGGAACTGCCCGAGAATGCAGAACTGATCATCAACCAAAAAGACCGCTGAGATCGCTCCTCAGGCATCTGCGATAGTGGCAGGATCAGATGGGCGGCTGGGCAACTTGCCGCCCTTTTTCGTCAGGCGCAGAGCGCATCTTTGGCGGCATGGTATTCTCGGACGAGACGGTCAACATAGTCCGCTGTCGTCGTCACCGCGCCGACCGCACCGATCCCCTGACCACTGCCCCAGATGTCACGCCAGGCCTTGGGCCGAATGTCGCCCGTCGACAGATTGAGCTTGTTGCCGACGCCGGTCAGGTTGTCCGGGTCGAGGCCGACCGCCCGGACTGACGGCTTCAGGTAATTCGCGTTCACGCCGCTGAAATGATTGGTGTAGACGATATCGTCCGCACAGCTGTCGACGATCATCTGCTTGTACTCCTCCGAAGCGACAGCCTCGGTCGTAGCGATGAAGGGCGATCCGATATATCCGAAATCGGCGCCCATGACCTGCGCCGCTAATATAGCCTGTCCGGTGGCGATAGAACCCGACAGCGCCAGCGGACCGTCGAACCATGCCCGGATTTCCTGAACCAGCGCAAAGGGTGACAAGGCCCCGGCGTGGCCGCCGGCGCCCGCGCAGACCGCGATCAGGCCGTCGGCGCCCTTATCGATCGCTTTCCGGGCGTATTTGTTGTTGATCACGTCATGCAGCACGATGCCGCCGCAATCATGTGCCGCCTGGTTCACGTCTTCGCGTGCACCCATCGAAGTGATCCAGACTGGCACCTTCCAACGGGCACATATCTCGACGTCGCGTTCGACCCGATCATTCGAGCGGTGCACGATCTGGTTGACCGCAAAGGGCGCGGCGGGCCGGTCGGGATTGGCCTGATTATGTGCATCGAGCTCTTCGGTGATGCGTTTGAGCCAGGCTTCAAGCAGGGGGGGCTCGCCGTCTTTTTCGCGTGCGTTCAAGGCGGGAAAACTGCCGATCACGCCGGCTTTGCACTGGGCGATGACAAGGTCGGGACCGGATACCAGGAACATTGGCGAGCAGATCACGGGCAGGCGCAGATGGCCGAGAAGAGTTTCGGAATACATGGTTTCGGTCTCTTTGCTGTTTCATCAGGACGTTGCGCGGAGCCGCCGTCAGCGCATCTCTGGCCAGACCGAAACACCGCGGCCTTGAGACCGCAACGGAAAAAACGGGCGGCATCTATTTAACACAAATCTGTTTTCCGGCGCTGACCTATAGCTTGTTGGCACAACCCGCCTCTAGGCTCCAGACTCGTTAATTCTCAAAGCCAGAAGATGACAGTTGCAGCGAGAGCCACGGCGGACAGAAAGACCTTCGGGCACCTGTCGTAGCGGGTCGCAACGCGGCGCCAGTCCTTTAGCCTTCCGAACATGATCTCGATACGGTTGCGCCGCTTGTAGCGGCGCTTGTCGTATTTGACGGGCTTGCCTCGGGACTTTCGGCCCGGGATGCAGGCCTTGATGCCCTTGTCCTGCAAGGCTTCACGATACCAGTCGGCGTCATAACCCCGATCGGCCAACAACCATTCTGCCCCAGGCAGGCTGCTCAGCAGGGCTGCCGCGCCGGTGTAGTCGCTGACCTGGCCGGCTGTCATGAAAAACCTGATTGGGCGGCCGTTCGTGTCCGTGACGGCATGTAACTTGGTGTTCATGCCACCCTTCGTTCGCCCAATCAGCCTGCCACGCCCCCCTTTTTCAACCGCAGGCTCGAAGCCGTGCGGTGCGCCTTGAGATAGGTGGCGTCGATCATCACTGTCTTCCGGTCGGCGCCCTCGGCAGCAAGCCCCTCCATCATCCGGGCGAAAACTCCCATGTCGCTCCAGCGCTTCCATCGGTTGTAGAGCGTCTTCGGTGGACCATACTCCGTGGGCGCATCGGACCAACGCAAGCCATTACGATTGATGAAGATTATACCGCTCAAGACCCGCCGATCGTCGACCCTCGGTTTGCCATGGCTCTTTGGAAAGAACGGTCGCAGCCGCGCCATCTGCTCGTCGCTCAGCCAGAAAAGATTGCTCATCATGCCCCCATCAGTTTGGGAGCGTGAATCACGCCGACAAGGTGGTCGCAAGCCGATTAATGGGTCCAGACCCTAACAGATGTTAGAAAAATTGGTCAACAACTGAATCCGCTACCAAAGGAAACCGATCAGACAGCCGCGTACTCTGCGGAAAAGCTTCGAAGACCGTTTTGATCCTGACACCAGACTGTCCCGGAGGTGCCGGTCTCTTCATTGTGCAGTTGCAATTCGCAGGGCAGGGTGAGTGGCGCGAGGCCGCGGAACGAAAACCGGTGGGGCGATGTCTTCAACGCATCCGCCGCCAGATTCAGAAGCAGCGTGGCCTGCAATGGACCATGCACAACAAGTCCGGAATAGGCTTCGGTTTCGGTGGCGTAGACGTAATCATAGTGAATGCGATGGGCATTGAACGTCAGCGCTGAATAGCGAAACAGAAGAACAGGATCCGGTGTCAGCGTCGATCTAAGCGTGGTGGGGTCACCCGCGTCAGCTGCGCTCTCGCCCGTGCGGGGGGTGGAAATCTCACGATAAACGATCGATTGCTGCTCCCGGATACAAAGCCGTTCGCCACTCAGATACTCGTGCTCGACGGTCACAAAAACCAATGGGCCACTGCGGCCCTGCTTGGCCGTTATGTCCCCGATCACCGAGCGGCGGGTGATGGTTTCGCCGGTCTTCAGCGGCGCGATATGCGTAACATCGCCGCCCGCCCACATGCGGGCGGGCAGCGGAACTGGGGGCAGAAATCCACCCCTCGCGGCATGGCCGTCTGCTGAAAGGGCGGCAGCTGGCACGGTATCAAGGGCAATGCACCAATGAATTCCCAGCGGGACATCGCCTGATCCGTCCCAAAGATGCGGACCGAGCGTGGCGCGGAATTTGTCGATCAGCCCCTGCGTCAGAACATCTTCCTTGGTCTCGGTGCGTCCCAGCCAGGGCGCCAGCGCGTCAAGGTCGATCTCACCCATAACCCTGGCCTTCAGAACGATCTTGGCATGCCGAGGATATGTTCTCCGACATATGACAGGATCAGGTTGGTCGAGATCGGGGCGACCTGATAGAGGCGCGCCTCGCGGAACTTGCGCTCGACATCGTATTCCCGTGCGAAACCGAAGCCGCCATGGGTCTGGATGCAGGCATTGGCCGCTTCCCAGCTGGCCTCCGAAGCCAGCAGCTTGGCCATATTCGCCTGTGCTCCGCAATCCAGCCCAGCATCGAACCGCCTGCAGGCTTCAAAGCGCATCAGATTGGCGGCCTCGATGTTCACATAGGACCTGGCGATAGGGAATTGCACGCCCTGGTTCTGGCCGATGGGACGGTCAAAGACCATGCGGTCGCCGGCATAGATGCGGGCCTTGTCAACGAACCAGTATCCATCACCGATACATTCCGCCGCAATCAGGGTCCGTTCGGCATTCAGCCCGTCAAGAATATGGTAAAATCCGCGCCCCTCGGTCCCAATCAGGTTCTCGGCGGGGATTTCCAAGTTGTCGAAAAACACTTCATTGGTTTCGTGGCCGGGCATATTGGCGATGGGGCGGACCTCCATCCCGTTGCCGATGGCCTCTTTCAGTTCGACCATAAAGATCGACAGGCCCTGCGACTTTTTCGTGACCTCGTTCAACGGCGTGGTGCGTGCCAGCAGGATCATCAGGTCAGAATGCTGGATACGGCTGATCCAGACCTTCTGGCCATTGATCTCATACCGGTCACCCTTCTTGACCGCGGTGGTCTTCAGTTTGGTGGTGTCGGTCCCGGTTGTCGGTTCGGTCACGGCCATGGATTGCAGGCGCAACGCGCCGCTGGCGATGCCGGGCAGGTATGTCTGCTTTTGCTCATCCGAACCATGTCGCAGAAGCGTGCCCATGTTATACATCTGCCCGTGGCAATGGCCCGCGTTTCCGCCGCAGCGGTTCACCTCCTCCATGATGATCGAGGCTTCCGTCAGGCCCAGACCCGAGCCGCCGTATTCCTCGGGGATCATTGCGGCAAGCCAGCCCTCGCGGGTCAGCGCATCGACGAATTCCTCGGGGTAGGTTTCGTTTTCGCCGAACCTGCGATGATATTCTGGCGGAAACTGCGCGCAAAGTGCGCGCAAGGCATCGCGCAGATCGGTATGAGTGTCTGGGACTGACGTCTGCATCGGTTACTTCGCTCCCGGACCCGACGTTTCAAGAATTTCCTGCTCGGCACGCTGCCAAAGCTCATAGGAAATCGGGTTTTCGCTCTCTTCGAGGATATGACCGACAAGACCGATGGCGCGTGCCATGACGCCAAAGCCCCGCACGATCTTCCAGGGGAAGCCAAATTCACAGCAGATTGCTCCGATCGCCCCGGTGGCGTTAATCGGCAGCATCTTACCCGATTTTTCTTCGGCAACGGCCTGAATTTTCTGGATCAACTCGATGTATTCACCGGACTTGCCGTTCTCGGCAGCGATCTGGAACAGGCGAGGTGTGCGCGGATCGACCGGCTTGTGCACCGGATGTCCGAGCCCCGGCACGATCATCTTGCGGGCGCGGAATTTTTCAACCGTTTCCACCGCGATCGCATCCAGATCGGCGCCGGTGCCCAGCTTGTCCTGCGGCAGCGCCTCGTAAAGCATCCTGGATGCGCCTTCCATCGAGCCGACAAAGACCGTACCCAGCCCGCAAAGCCCGGCGGCAACCGCCGCCTGAAGCGATTCCGGCGCCCCCATATAGGTCATACGCGCGGCAATGGCCGAGGGCGTGATGCCATGTTCGACCAGGGTGATGACGATCGCGTTGAACACCCGGCTTTCCTCGGGCGTCGCCTTGCGACCGGTCAGTTGCAGGAACGCCAGATCGCCCAGATTCATGTGGCCCAGGATTTCGTTGGGCAGATCGAGCCCGCGCACGCTGATCTTGTCAGAGGTGCTCCAGGCAATGTCGGAGCTGATTTTTTCTTTGCGTCTTCCCATCAGACAGGATCCCACGAAAAGACATCCGCCGAAACTTCGAGCGGTGTGAATTGCGATTTGAGCGCGGGAATGGCACGCTCGGCGATTTCGTCGGCGGTCCAGCCATCACCGGAATGAACCGACCGCACCGGGCGGGGCTGGTTGAACAGGAAGATTTCGTTCTTGCGAACCGCAAAGATCTGTCCGGACACGTCGGCCGCGCGGTCGCTCATCAGGAAACAGGCCATTGGAGCGACTTTGGCCGGTGTCATTTCCTTGATCTTTTCGACCCGTGCCGCCTGTTCCGGGGTGTCTGTCTTGATAGACGAGATCATCCGGCTCCAGGCGAAGGGCGCGATGCAGTTTGACCGCACGTTCCAGCGTTTCAGGTCGAGCGCGACCGATTTCGAGAAGGCCGCGATGCCCAGCTTTGCCGCCGAATAATTCGCCTGCGCCAGATTGCCAATCAGCCCCGAGGTCGAGGTCATGTGCACCAGAGCACCGCCCTCTTGTTCGCGGAAATAATCGGCCGCCGCGCGGCTGGTGTTGAACGCACCGTAGAGATGGACCTTCACAACCGCGTCGAAATCCTCGTAGGTCATCTTGTGGAAGAACCCGTCGCGCAGGATGCCCGCGTTGTTCACCACCGCGTCGATGCGGCCGAATTCGCTGACTCCGGCTTCGATCATCGCGCGCGCGGCGTCCGGATCGGTGACGTTGCCGCCATCGGCGATCGCATCGCCGCCCGCCGCCTTGATTTCTTCAACGACTTTCTGCGCCGCGGTTTCCGTCTGTCCGGTGCCCTTCAGTGACGCGCCCAGATCATTGACCACCACGGCGGCGCCTTCCGAGGCTGCCATCAAGGCGATATCACGCCCGATCCCACCGCCGGCCCCGGTGACCAGAACCACCTTCCCATCAAGTGCCTTTGTCATCTTCATTCTCCCTCAGCTTGCCTTGCGATATTTGTCCAGGCCGCCGGTATGCATGACCCGGCCCATGAGCGGCACGCCGATGATCTCTTCTGCCTTGTTCGCCGCTGCGATCAGCTTGTCCAGATCAATGCCGGTTTCGATGCCGAGCTCGTGACACAGGAACACCGCATCCTCGGTGCAGACATTGCCTGCGGCGCGGGCGTGACCGTGGCCCGCGAAAGGACAGCCGCCAAGACCGGCGACCGAGCTTTCGAACATGTCCACGCCCATCGACAGGGCGGCATGGAGATTGGCGATCCCCAGCCCACGCGTATCATGGATGTGCATACCGATGCGCGCCTCGGGCGCCATTTCGCGCAGCGCGCCGATCATCCGTTTGACCGCCTCGGGGTTTCCCCAACCCATGGTGTCGGCGACCACGAGGATCGGCACGGGGATGTTCTCTTCTTCGCACAGCTGAAGGATAAAGCGGAAATCGTCCAAGATTCGCTCTTGCGGGATGGGGCCTTCGAAGTTGCAGCCAAAGGCCGTCATCACATAGGCCGCGTCGACGGTATATCCTTCTTCCTTGTAAAGACGGACCCAGTCGCGTTGTTTTTCCCGCATCTCCGCCGAGGAACAATTGTTGTTCGATTGGGCGAATGCCTCGGAGGGATAGAACAGCAGGCGCGGGTCGATATCGACCTCATGCGCGGTCAGGGCCTTGCGAAACCCTTTGTCGTTCAGCCACAGCGATGTGTAATTCACGCCCGGCTTGCGCTTGATACGCTGGAACAACTCGCCGGTGTCGGCCATTTGCGGTACGTATTTCGGGCTGACGAAACTTCCGACCTGAATGCGCTTCAGACCGGTTTCGCTGAGCATGTCGATCAGTTCGATCCGCTCTTCGATCGGATAAATCTTCTTTTCGATCTGAAAACCCTCGCGCGGGCCTTCTTCACGAAATTCGACGAATTTGGGAAAGTCGTTCATTTCATCACTCCTCGGATGGCAGAATCTCGGCGATGACCTGGCCCCGGTCGACCATGTCTCCATTCGAGACGGATATGTGGCTGGCGATCCCGGCCGCGGCCGCCCGGATCGAGATTTCGAGTTTCATGGATTCCATGACCGCAACCACGTCGCCTTCGGCCACGCTCTGACCATCGGAGACCTTGATTTCGACAATCATGCCGGTCAGCGGAGAGGTCACGGCGCGATCCGCCGCGGCATCGCCGCCGGCAAAGGCAAGGGGCGCGGCGGGGCGGAAGACCAGGCGGCCTTCGGGCGTGCCCAGTTCGATCACGCCGGCATGCAGACGTGCCTCGATCAGGTGGACAGTGTCGCCCTCGTTCAGGCGCCAACGGCCCGGCGTGATTTCGCGTGCCGACAGTGTCAGCGCCTCGCCGTTTTCCGAATAGACGGTGTATCTGGCACCCGGTTTGACAGGACTGACGCGCAATTCCTCGGATACCTCGTCAGAATCGGTAAGCGTCACGCGCTGCCCCGCTTCCATCGCATCGCCGCCCAGTCCAAGCCGCCAGCCGGTAAAGGCATCACGGTTGGTCCAGGGATTGGCGTTTGTGTCGCTGCGCGACTGGGTCACGAAGAGAATGGCAGCGGTTGCTTTCCACAGATCGGGGCGGGTCAGGCCGGGTGCCTGTGTCAGCTCATCCAGCCTGCCGTCGATCCAGCGGGTATGCACCTGCATCCGTTCGAATTCATGGTTTCGCGCCAGCGCCGTCAAAAAGGCGCGATTGGTTTCGACACCTTCGACCGCGACATGATCAAGCGCCGTGGCCAGACGTGCCAATGCGGTTTCCCGGTCGGGCGCGTGCACGATCAGCTTGGCGATCATCGGGTCGTAGTAGGGCGTGACGGCATCGCCTTCCTCGACGCCGCTGTCGATACGCAGGCCCGATGGCAGGCTGAGCGTGGTGAGCGTACCCGTCGACGGGGCGAATTGCATCGCCGGATCTTCGGCGTATAGCCGTGCCTCGACCGCATGGCCGTTGATCGCCAGATCCTCCTGCACCAGCCCGAGGCCCGCGCCTTCGGCAATGCGCAGGTGAAGCGCGACAAGGTCCAGCCCGGTGATCGCTTCGGTGACGGGATGTTCCACCTGAATGCGCGGGTTCACCTCAAGAAAGAAATATTCGTCCCCCGCGACCAGAAATTCGACCGTGCCCAGCCCGCGATAGTCCAGCGTTTCACCGAGGCGCACCGCGTCGCGCGCGATGTCGTCCAGAAGCGTGCGCGGCAATCCCCAGGCCGGGGCTTCCTCGATGACCTTCTGGTGACGGCGCTGAAGCGTGCAATCGCGTTCGAACAGGTGCACCACATGGCCCTTGCCGTCACCTGCGATCTGCACTTCGACATGGCGCGCCTCGGGCAGGAAACGCTCCAACAGCAGCCCTTCGGAACCGAAGGTGGATTTTGCTTCGCGCAGCGCGCCTTCGATGTCCTCGACCAGCGTGGTTTCGTCGGTGACGAGCCGTTGCCCTCGCCCACCACCGCCGCCGACAGCCTTGAGCAGCACCGGCAGGCCCATTTGGCGCACCTCCTCGGCAATCTGCTCGGGATCGGACCGCGCACCTTCGGCGCCCGAAATCACCGGGACGCTGGCCGCCACGGCGGCCTCTTTGGCGCTGGCCTTGTCGCCGAAACGTTCCAGCGTTTCCGGCGTCGGCCCCATGAATATCATGCCGGCGGCTTCGACCGCGCGGGCAAAATCGGGGTTTTCGGCCAGAAAGCCGTAACCGGGATGGATCGCATCCGCGCCCACCGATTGCGCGGCGGCAATCACCGCGTCGATCTTCAGGTAACTTTCGGAGGCCGGTCCGCCGCCGATACAGACAGATTTGCCGATCTCGCGGACATGCAGGGCATTGGCGTCGGCCTGCGAATGTATGCCGACAGGTGTGATACCGCTGGCCCGCGCAGTGCGCGCGATCCGGCAGGCAATTTCGCCGCGGTTGGCGATCAGAAGCGTTTTGATTTTCACGGTTCGCTCCTCACATCCTGAACACGCCGAAGTTGGTCTCGACCTTGGGTCTGCGCGATGTCACATCTAGCATCAGCGCCATGACGTCACGGGTCTCACAGGGCTCGATCACGCTGTCGATCCAAAGGTTGGAAGCAAAATTATAGGCTCCCTGAAAATCTTCGTATTCCTCGCGGATCGGTGCCTTGAAGGCCTCCTCCTCCTCGGCGGTCCAGTTTCTGCCTTCGCGTTCGTTGATCTGCGCGCGGACCTGAGCTAGCACGCTGGCGGCCTGTTCCGGCCCCATGATCGCCGACCGTCCCGTCGGCCAGGCGAACATTGCGTCCGGCTGGAACGGGCGGCCCAGCATCGCCAGGTATCCGGCCCCGTAAGAGCCACCGGTGATGATTGTGAATTTCGGCACCCGGGCCGAAGACATGGCCGTGATCATCTTCGCACCGGCTTTTGCGATGCCCATCTGCTCGACCTCGCGCCCGACCATGAAGCCGTTCACATCGGCCAGGAACAGCAGCGGAATATCACGCTGCACGCAGAGATTGATGAAATGCGTGGCCTTCAGCGCGGCTTCGACGAAAAGCACACCTGTATTGGCGAGAATACCGACCTCGTGGCCGTGGATGCGACCCCAGCCGGTCATGATCGTGTCGCCATAAAGCGGTTTGAATTCGTGAAAATCGCTCTCATCGACCAACCGAGCCACGATTTCGCGGTTGTCGGTCGGTACCTTGGGGTCGCGGCTGATGAGTCCATAAATCTCTTCGACCGGGTAGGCGGGCGCACGGGGCGCTTCGGGCGTCTTGCGGGGTTGGGGTTTTTCGCCAAGATGGCTGACAATTTCGCGCGTGATGGCCAGAGCATGGGCGTCATCTTCAGCCAAATGGTCGGTCACGCCGGAGACGGACGAATGCATCTTGCCGCCACCCAGTTCTTCGGCTTCGACCTTTTCGCCGGTTGCGGCAAAGGTCAATTCCGGTCCGCCCAGATACATAAAGCCCTGACCGCGCACGATCACCACTTCGTCACAGAGCGCGGGGATATAGGCACCACCCGCAGTGCAGGGCCCCATGACCACGGCGATTTGCGGCACACCATCGCCGGACATGCCAACCTGTTGGTGAAAGATGGACCCGAACTGGCCTTCGTCGGGAAAGATGTTTTCCTGATCCGGCAGGAAGGCGCCGCCGGAGTCCACGAGGGTGATAACGGGCAGACGGTTCTTCCATGCGATCTTCTGCGCCCGCACATGTTTGCGCGATGTCATGCCGAAATAGGTGCCGCCCTTTACCGTGGCATCATTGGCGATGATCATGCATTGACGGCCCTCGATCACACCGATCCCGGTGATGATGCCCGCGCCCGGCGGCACGCCATTGTATTTGTTCAACCCGGCAAGTTCTCCGAGTTCCAGAAATGGTGTGCCCGGGTCGATCAGGCGTTCAATCCGTTCCCGCGGCAGGATCTTGCCCTTCTCCACATGCCGGTCGCGCGCCTTTTTGGGGCCGCCGACACGTTGCAGCAGCCGCAGCGCGTGCAGATCGGAGAGTTTTTCACGGTAGTGTGCGTCATTTGCCCGAAAGTCGTCGGACCCGGTATCAAGCAGGGATTTCATTTTGGTCATGGCAGGTTCGGATATTCCCTGAGAACAAAGGCGACCTTGGCGGCGCCGGGTTTTTCGAAAGTGTCAGCCGCCACCAGGTGAACGTCGGCCTTGAAGACAAGCGCGTCGCGCAGGCGTTGCTCGATCTTCTTCTTGAGGGCGGCGTCATCGGCCGGATCACGACCGGGGCCGCGTTCGACAATCACCGTCAGCGCGCCCTGCGTGGTGTGGCCCTCGAAATCAGCGACGATCCGCATGACGCCATTGGTGTCTGGCACCATCTCGGTGATTACGCTGTTGATGGCGGACGGGAATACATTGGCCCCGCGCACGATCAGCATGTCGTCGGTGCGACCGGTGCAGCGGATCTTGGGGCCGGTGCGCCCGCAGGCGCATTCGGTGTCGATGACCTCGATATAGTCGCCTGACCGGAACCGCACGAGCGGGCTCGCCTGGCGGCCGATCGCGGTATAGATCATCTCGCCCTCGGCGCCCTTTTCCCAGGGAATGATCCTGCCGCTATCGGGATCGAGCAATTCGGTGATGATATAGTCCATGTTGACCATATGCATTCCCGACTGTTCGTCGCACTCGGCCCAGTAAGTCACGCCCAGATCGGTTCCGCCCAGCATTTCGGTGCATTTCGCCCCCCAAGCCGCTTCGATCTTGGCGCGGATAGCAGGGATGCCGCCGCCGGGTTCGCCACCGACGATGACCTGTTCCACGCCCAACTCACTAGCCTTGCAGCCCAGCACTTCGGGCGCTTTTTCGGCCAGGTGCAGAACGAAATTCGGAGCACCAACGATGCAGCGCGGGCGCGTATCCGCGCAGGCACGCAGCAGCCGTTCGGCACCGCCATCCGCCCCCACCGGCACATCGATCGCGCCCATATACTGCAACCCCTGCATCACGGGGATGCCGCCGACAAAGCCCTTGGCCAGCGAAAACGCGTGCAACACCATGTCGCCGGGGCGCATGCCATTGGCAAAGAAGCAGCGCGCTGTCATCTCGTGCCACATCTCGGCGTCGGATTCTGTCAGGGCCACATATGAGGGGCTGCCGGTCGTGCCCGACGAGGCCTGCATCTGGATGATGTCCGACATGGGCGCGGCACGGTGCTTGCCAAAGGGCGGCTCGGCAGCGAGGCTTTCGCGGATCTCGGTCTTGTAGGTATAGGGCAGTTTTTGCAGGTCTGCGATGGTGCGGATATCGTCGAAGTCCACACCGGCCTCGGCGAACTTTTCCTGATAGAAGGTCGAGTTCGCCTTGAGATACGCCATCTGATCGCGCAGCCGCTCTTCCTGAATACGGCGCACCTCGTCGAGCGGTGTGCCCTCGATCGTGTGCCAGAAGCGATCATTTACCTTGTCGGCGGCATCCTGCCGCCTGAAGCGCATTCCAAATTGCATGTCGTTCTCCATGTCGGGCAGAGCGATCAATAAGACCGCGGCAGACCCATGACCTTTTCGCCGATGAAGCTGAGGCACAGCTCGCGGTTCACGGGCGCCGTGCGCAACAAGCGCACCAGCGGGTACATCTCGTATAGTCCCGTATCCTCGGTGAAGCCCGATCCGCCATGCGCCTGCAGCGCGGCGTCCACCGCTTCGATCCCGGCTTCGGCGGCGGCGTATTTTGCCATGTTTGACGACGCCCCTGCCGGCAGTTTGTTGTCAAACTCCCAGGCCGCGCGACGGGTCATCAGGCTGGCCATCTCGACCGCTGTGTGCGCCTTGGCCATCGGGTGCTGCACGCCCTGATGCGCACCGATGGGTTGGCCGAACACATTGCGTTCGGAGGCATAGGCCACGCCCTTGTTCAGGGCGAACCGGCCGATGCCGCAGCACAGGGCGGCCAGGATGATGCGTTCGGGGTTGAGACTGTCGAACAGGATCGAGAACCCTTCGTCCACCTCGCCGACCACATCCTCCGGGCCCAGATCCACCTCGTCGAAGAACAGGGTCCACTGTTCCTCGGGCAGGGGGATCGAGATCTTCACCCGCTGCTTGTCGACGCCCTTTTTCTTCAGATCCACTGCGAACAGGGTAAAGCCGTCGGTCTTGCGGCTGACCTCGGTATGCGGCTTGGTTCGCGCCACGACTAGGCAATAGTCCGAGACCTCGGCGCCAGTGATAAAGGTCTTTTCGCCCGACAGGCTGAACCGGTTGCCCCGACGTTTGGCCAGCGTAGTGGCCTTCATCGTGTTCGACCCGGCGCCCGGTTCCGTGATCGCAAAACAGAACTGGATATCACCGCGGCAGGCCGCCGGCAGCAGCTCTTTCTTGTGGAATTCACTCCCGTGGCTGGCGATATGAGCCAGCGACATGGTCGGCCCGACCACCATCATCAAAAGCGGAATGCCGTGATTGGCGGTGCCTTCCATGAACAGCGCCATTTCGGTCATACCGAGGCCCGCGCCGCCGTATTCCTCAGGCACCATGATGCCGAGAAAACCGTCGTCGGCAACCTGCTTGAACATATCGTGGGGAAACTCGTGCTTGCGCGCGTGTTCCAGCCAATAAGCATTGTCATATGTCTGCGCCAGCTGACCGCCATATTCGTAAATCTGGCGCTGTTCATCGTTCAGAGTGAATTCCATGTTTCGTCCTCAAGCCTTGAATTCGGGGGCGCGCCGGTTCTCGAATGCATCGAGCCCCTCGGCGACGTCATCGCTGGGCAGTGCGCGCACGGCGGCGTCACGCTCAAGCCGCATCTGCTGGTCGATGCCGAGATCTGCACCTTCGCGCGCCAGCCGCTTCATTTCCGCGATACCTGGGCGCGAGCGGGTCGCGATCTTTTCGCAATATTCCAGCGCGGCCTGGTGCAGATCCGCATCCGGTACGATGTAGTTGACCAGCCCGACCTCCTTGGCCTCGTCGGCTTTGAGCCAGCGCGCTGAGAACATCAGGTCAAGCGCCCGGCGTTCCCCCATTAGCCGCGTCAGCCGCTGCGAGCCACCCCAACCGGGAATCAGCCCGAATTGCGCATGCTGATCGCCAAACTGGGCGCTTTCGGCCGCAAAGCACACGTCGCAGGCCAGCATCAGTTCGATCCCGCCGGCCAGACACAACCCCTGCACTGCGACTACGACAGGGAGGGAGGAGGTTTCGAGCGCACGCAGGTTTTTCATGCCAAAGGCGATGAAATGGTCCAGCGCGGCGGGATCGTTCAATTTACCTTTCACTTCCACCAGATCGGCGCCGGTGCAAAAGTTCTTGCCTTGCGCCCGGATCAGGATCGCCCGAATATCCGGGTTCGCCTCGAATTCCGACCGCGCAGCAGAAATGCGCTCATGCACGTCAAGTGACAGGCAATTGAATTTCTCGGGGCGGGCAAGTTCGATGATGCCGGTGTTGCCCTCGGAAGTGACGAGGATGGGGCCGCTCATTTGGCGGCTCCCTTCGCCTTCTTGTCATACTGCAGCGCCATGCGACCGACCTTCTCGCGGGCGATCACCAGCTTCTGGATCTGCGCGGTCCCGTCACCGATCTGCAAGCCGAGCACATCGTTGTAGCGCTGGTGGTGGGGCAGGTCGGTGGTGTAGCCGTAATGTCCGTGCAGGATCAGGCACTGGTGCAGGATCTCGCAGGCGGTTTTGGGCAGGTACCATTTGCACATGGCGGCCTGAGAGGTGTGGGGCAGGCCACGGTCGCGCAGGTCCAGCGTGTAATAGCAAAGCTGGCGCATCATGGTAAGTTGGGTCTCGGCCTCGGCCAAGGGAAAGCTGACACCCTGATACTGCACGATTGGGGCCCCGAATGCCTCGCGCTCCTGAACGTAGGCCCAGGTTTCATCCACCGACGCTTGCGCGGCCCCCAGGCACTCCAGCCCGATCAGTGCGCGGGAATAGTCGAAGCCCGCCATGATCGTGCCAAAGGCACGGTCCTGTTCCGCCATCATGTTTTCAGCCGGCACGAAAACATCGTCAAAGAAAACCGAGCCGCGCCCGACAGGCTTGGTGCCGATGTCGTCAAAATGGGTGCGCTTGATGCCTTCCTGGTTCAGATCGACGAAAAAGGCGCTGACCCCGCGTGAGCCGCCGTCAGGATCGCCGGTACGGGCAAAGACGACCGCCGCATCCGCCTGACTGGCAAAACTCATGGATGTCTTTTCACCGTTCAGCCGCCAGCCGTTGCCGGATTTCTCGGCCCTCAGAATCAGGTTCGCCGCATCCGAACCGCCGCGCGGCTCTGTCAGGCCCAGGCCAATGACAGCATCACCCGAAACAACCTTGGGCACCCATTCCGACGCGATGTCCTTGGAGGCATGTTTGGCAACCATTCCGCCCATGAGAGAGCCCAGAAGCTGCACGTAACTTGCGTTGAAATCAGCATAGGCGATCTCTTCGACGATCAGCCCTGACGTGACAGAGCTTTCGCCGAGTCCCCCGAATTCCTCGGGCAGATCGGCCCCGATCAGCCCCAGTGCGCCCATCTCCTTGATCAGCGCACGGTCGAATGTATGGCCGCTGGCGCGTTCTTGATATGTGGGCGCAAGTCTTTCAGTTGCGAAGCGCTTTGCGGTCTCGCGAAACGCCTTCTGATCGTCTGTAGGCTGGAATTGCATCGGTGCTCCTCCCCATGAGCGAAAATCTTCTTTCCAAAAAAATCTAACAAATGTTAGATTGTAGATCAAGTGCAGTTTTGAGGAGGAGAACCGAAGTGAAAAATAGACCAGATGGAAGCTTTGAAACCATGCTCTCGCCCATCCGCGCAGGCCAACATACATTGCGAAATCGTGTCATCATGGGGTCGATGCACACGCGGTTGGAAACCGAGCCTGACGGCATAGCCAAACAGATCGCGTTTTACGCCGAGCGTGCGCGGGGGGAGGCGGCGATTCTGGTCACCGGCGGGTTTTCGCCCAATGCCGAGGGCATATTCGATCCAGAAGGTCCGCGAATCGATGGCCCGGAAGAAGCGCTTGACCTGCGCCCGATCTGCGAGGCGGTGCAGGCCGAAGGCAGCCTGATCTGCGCGCAACTCCTCCACGCCGGGCGCTATGCCAAGATCGAAGGCTGTGTCGCCCCGTCGCCGATCCGCGCTCCGATCAACCGTTTCATCCCGCGTGAAATGACCGAAGCCGACATTCTCCGTACCATCGAGGATTTTGCCGTGGCGGCCGCCAATGCGCAGGCCGCAGGCTTTGATGGCGTCGAGATCATGGGGTCCGAGGGATACCTGATCAACGAATTCACCGTCACCCATACCAACAAGCGCCAAGACGACTGGGGCGGCAGCGCCGCGAACCGCCACCGATTCCCGGTCGAGATCGTGCGCGCGGTGCGCGAACGTTGCGGCCCCGACTTTCTGGTCATCTACCGGATTTCGGCGGCCGATCTGATCGAGGGCGGCGCGCCCGCCGATGAAATTGCCGCACTGGCCCGCAAGATCGAGGCCGCAGGTGCGGATATTCTGAACACCGGCATCGGCTGGCACGAGGCCCGCGTGCCGACGATCGCCTATCCGGTGCCGCGCGGTGCCTGGCGCAAGGCGGCAGCCAACGTGAAAGCGGCCGTGTCGATCCCGGTGGTCGCCTCGAACCGGATCAACACACCCCAGCTTGCCGAAGACATACTTGCCTCTGGCGATGCGGACATGATCTCGATGGCGCGCCCGTTTCTGGCCGATCCGCATTTCGTGAAAAAGGCGCGAGAGGGCCGCGCGGACGAGATCAACACCTGCATCGCCTGCAACCAGGCCTGTCTGGATTTCATCTTTTCTGACCGTCCGGTCGGATGTCTGGTCAATCCAAAGGCCGGGCGTGAAACGGAATTCCGGGATACGCCAGCCGACACGCCAAAGAAAGTGGCCGTCGTTGGCGGTGGTGCCGCGGGCATGGCCACAGCCGCCGAGGCGGCGCGGCTGGGCCATGCTGTCACGCTGTTCGAGGCGCAGGACAAGCTGGGCGGTCAGCTGAATCTGGCCCGCGCCGCACCGGGCAAGGACGAATTCGACGAAACCCTTCGGTATTATGCCGGTCAGATGCAAAAACACGGGGTCACGCAGCGTCTGCGGCAGCGTGCTGACGTGAGCGATCTTGAAGGCTTCGACCATGTGGTTATCGCCACCGGGGTCATGCCGCGCATTCCCGACCTGCCGGGTATCGACCATCACAGCGTCGCGACTTACGCCGAAATTCTGTCCGGCGACCGTCTGGCGGGCGACCGTGTCGTCGTGATGGGGGCAGGGGGCATCGGTCATGATGTGGCCGAGTTCTTGGTGACCGAACCCGCCAAGACTGCCAACTCCGACGTCTTTTGCGAAACCTGGGGTGTGGACCCCGAATTTGTATCGTCGGGTGCCCTGGCGGGCGACCCTCTGGCACCGAAACCGTCGCGCCGCAAGGTCGTTATGCTGCAACGCAAGACGGCCAAACCGGGCGCGGGGCTTGGTGTTTCGACAGGGTGGATCCTGCGCAACGCGCTGCGCAAACATGGGGTCGAGGCAATGGGCGGCGTGACCTATGAACGTATCGACGATGCGGGACTGCATATCGTCGCGGACGGAATGCCAAAGGTCATTGCGGCCGATACAATTGTGCTATGCACCGGTCAGGAACCGGAACGGACCCTGGCCCAAGAGCTTGCCGCGCGCGGCGTCCCGGTTACGATGATCGGCGGGGCAAAAGAGGCCGCTGAACTGGATGCGCTGCGCGCCATTGATGAGGGCGTGCGCCTGGCGCAGGGTCTCTGAACCGAAGGCCGGGCAAGGGGTAAACCATGCTGACCGACGTCATCCGCGCGGGGCGCGCTGATCTGTATTCGATCTTTCGAACCCGCGCGCAAGACTGCGCCCGCGCCCTGGCCATCGAGGACGGCAGCAGGAAATTGACCTATGCCGAGCTGCTGGAGCGGGTCGATCGTCTGGCTGCCGTGTTTCTGGCCAGGGGCGTTGCGCCGGGCGACAGGATTGCGATCCTGTCGCACAACCGCTCTGAATACCTGGAGGTCGAACTCGCCGCAGCGGGAATCGGCGCGATCGTCGCCTGTCTGAACTGGCGGCTTGCTTCCGATGAACTGCGGCACTGCATAGATCTGGTCGCGCCGGTTCTCGCGGTCGTCGAACCGGACCTTTCAGAAGCTTACCGGGCCGTCGCGGCAACGCCCTGTCTGATTATCGGGCCGGATTTGGAAACGGCCATTGCCGCGGCCGGACCGGACCCGCGCATCGGAACCATGGTCGACGATCCAGAGGCTGGTCTGACGATCCTTTATACCTCAGGGACCACGGGCCTGCCCAAGGGCGCGCTCATCAGCCACCGCGCGCATATCGCCAGATCCATGGCTTTTGCGGCGCAGCTGGCGCTGGACCCCGGCGACGGGTTTATCGCCTGGGCGCCAATGTTCCACATGGCGTCCACCGATCATGGGTTGGCGACGGTCCTGCGGGGCGGAACCGTGGTGATGGTTGACGGTTTGCAGCCTGCGGTCATCAACGAGGCTCTGTCGCGCCACCGGATCGGCTGGTTCGTGATGATGCCCGGTGCGCTGGACGCCTTTATCGCAGAACGACGCGCCAACCCTTTGCCGCTGAAGGGTATCAAAGTTTGCGGCGCCATGGCCGATCTGGTGCCGCCGCATCAGATCGCGGAACTGACAGCCCTTCTCCACACGCCCTATCTGAATTCCTTCGGCGCAACCGAAACCGGCCTGCCGCCGGGGTCCGCCGATCTAATTGCGCCAGGTGTGACTCCGGACCGCCTTTCCAAGCGCATCAGCGCACTTTGCGAGGTTCGGCTCGTCGATCCCGACGACCAAGAAGTGACGGATGGAACGCCAGGCGAAATGGCTGTGCGGGGTCCGACATTGTTTTCAGGGTACTGGAACGCGGACGACGCCAATGCCCATGACTTTCGCAACGGCTTTTTCCACATGGGCGACTTGTTCCGGCGCAATGCGGACGGAACCATCGACTTTGTGGACCGGGCCAAATACTTGATCAAGACCGGCGGCGAGAACGTCTATCCTGCGGAGATCGAGCGTGTTCTTCTATCTCATCCCGGGGTGGTCGATGCCGCAGTCGTACGGGCATTTGACGTGAAATGGGGCGAAAGTCCGGTGGCCTTTGTCGCCCGCGGCAAGGACGGGCCGGATGCCGAAGCGCTGATGAATTTGTGCCGCGACAACCTCGCAGGCTACAAACGGCCGCGCGAAATTCGCTTCATCGCGTTCGAGGATTTTCCCAGATCGACCAGCGGAAAGGTCCAGCGGCATGTCCTAGAAGCGCGGCTCGCAGATTAATTTTTGCTCCGACCCGATCGTCACCCCGCCACGCCCGTTCGCCCCACTAGCGAAATAAGCGTTCCTGTCATCGTTGCGACGAGCTTCTCATCCCCGCCCTTTGGAGTAGCCCCCTGAAAGTGGTCCACCAACCGGGATAGATTGACCCGCGATTGACGTGCTGCCCTCTGTCGGACCACACGGCTGGAGTTTTCCCGGGGGTTTGAGCTCAGGCGGATTCTTCGATCCCTGAGCCATTCATCAGCGCGATCGGTGGTTTGTTCCCGGTTGCGCTGTGGGGGCAGCAGGTCACCCGGCGCTTCGCACGGACGGGCATGGAATGCCGGCAAGTGCCGGTTGGGGCTGCTGCGGGCCTTCAAGGGAAAGTCGGCGACTATCCGATGTGCGGGACAGAGCGGGTATTCACCAAGCGAACTCAAACGTCCGGTTCTGCACTGCGGCCCGACAGAACGATATCAAGTGATCGGCGATCAGCCGATTGCACCTGTGTAACAGTCTTCTTCGGCCCTCCTGTCTGCATGATCTGGGACAGGTAAGAATTGCGCCGTCTGATGAAGTCACGCAGAAGAGTCGGGTAGTCTTCACTGACGGCACTCTTCACAGAAACCCGACGCTCCAGTTCATATCGCCAGGCCCTTACACGGGCAAGCCCTGTGAAGACGCCAAACTCTCCGATGGCGTCAAAAACGTCGAAATAGCGGAAGACCGGGCCGAATACGACATCGACGAGGCTGAACTGGTGGCCGTCGAACCATGGTCCCTCCCCAAGCTCCGCGTCCAGCCGAAGGAATTTTGCGCGGAGCGCCGCGACTTTTGCTTCCAACGCTTTATCGTTCGGCGCCGAGTAGAACCCCGCAATGTCGTTCAAGACAGCAGATCCAAATTCAATCCAGGCACGGTGGCGGGCGCGATCGAGAGCGTCGTGCGGATGAAGTGCGTGGGGTTGTGTATCCTCAAGATATTCGAGGATAACCGCAGATTCGAAAATCGGCGTCCCGTTCACAACCAGGACAGGCGTCTTGCCCAGCGGAGATATGGCAAGAAACCAGTCGGGCTTGTTCGAAAGATCGATGTGAGTTCTCTCGAACGTGACACCTTTCTCAGTGAGCGAGATCGCTGCGCGCTGCACATATGGGCAGAGCGCATGGCTAATGAGGTGGAGGCTCATGTTGTCTCTCCCTCCATCTGCACGTTGCCGGGCGCGAAGGAGGGGCTGAGGGCGAAACGGCCGTCGCCCAGAAGTCCTTGCACGACGGCAAGCAGCGTCAGATAGGCCGGGTATTCCCACCCGCCGTTCTCGTATCCGAACATCCAGCCGTTTCCTGAGTGAGCCCAGGTTGCTCCGGCCAAGATGGGCACGGTCGCCGACGCGACCCACCGAGCCTGTACGCCGAGGACCAAAAGGGCACCGGCAATCGCCTCGACTGCAAAGATCATATAGGCAAACCAGCCGGGCAGCCCGATCGAAACGAAGAACTGCGCCGTTCCGGGAAGTGTGAAAATGAAGAGCTTGAGAAACAGGCTGTGCGCCAGGAACATGATACCGAGTGCTATACGGAGCAGGAATATCCCAAATTCTGTGAGGTGCGATTGTGACATGATATGATCCCATATGTCGATGCATTTGCATCTATATATAGCGCGTCACATGCGACGTCAAGGTTGATGCACTTACATGTATATGATATGTGCTGGATATGAACGAGATTGACCATGCTACTGAGGCCGCCTGGACAGCCCTCATGACTAAAAGCCGCGTTTTGCTTGAGGCTGTCGAATCGTCTCTGAAATCGGCAGGATACCCGCCACTTGCATGGTATGACGCGCTTCTCGAACTCGAGAAGGCAGGCCCGGACGGACTCCGTCCATTCGAACTCAAAGACCGGATTTTGTTACCCCAATACGGTACATCGCGGTTGCTGGACCGCATGGTGAAAGCAGGGCTGGTGGACCGACGGAACTGCTCGGAAGATGGGCGAGGTCAAAACATTTCTATCTCTGAAAAGGGTAAATCTGTCAGGAGGGCGATGTGGCCGATCTATGAACGGGTTCTGTCGGAAAGGATCGGCGCAAAGCTGAAACCCAAAGACGCCGCTCAATTGGCCACGCTACTCTCAAGGCTCTGAAGTCTCGGTCGACTGACGCGAAACCTGTCTGTGACTTTCCACGCTAAGTGGCCCTGATTTTTTTCACGTTAATTGGCCGACAGTTGCCTATGTCGGTGTGCGAAGGGTGTTTCGGGCTGTTCCGACGTCCTTTCGCATCCAACAGACTTCTGCGTGATCGTTGATAAATCCCATGGCCTGCATGAATGCATATACGGTGGTCGGTCCCACGAATTTGAAGCCAAGCTTTCGTAGATCTTTGGACAGGGTCTCGGACGCTGGTGATTTGGACCGCATTTGTGGCAGTGCGTCGTCCTTGGCAGGTTCATATAGCCAGATGAATGCAGCGAAGGAGCCTTCCTCTTGGACGACCTCGAAAGTACGGCGAGCGTTGTTGATCACGGCTTCGATCTTGCCTCGATAGCGAACAATTCCTTCATCGGCAAGTAGGCGCTCAATGTCGTTGTCGTCAAAGTTCGCAACTCCCGAAAGTCGAACCCGGCGAAGGCAGCACGAAAATTCTCGCGCTTGGCCAGAATGGTGCGCCAGCTCAGCCCTGACTGGAAACTCCGGCGTGACGGCAGCCCATCGGCACCGTGGGCGTCCATCCGTTCCAATTACGGTTGCAGCATCAGGCCGCTGCAGCATAAACTTGAACAGAAACCGAACCAGATCCTCCGTTACGATACAGTCTCAGCTCTCCGAAAAACCCTGACGACGGACAATCGGCGACCGCACTGCTAAAGGCTAACATTACCGCTTGGCAGGTCTGAACCTGCTGGCGGCGATCTGGATACCGCGCGAGCCTACGGGAAACGGTTGGCCGAGGTCGCGAGCCGCTGGAACAGCTGATCCAGCTGTCTGAATAATCGGCCCGGCCGCCCGGATCGGATGTGCTGCGGCCGGGTTGCGCTCAGTCCGCGACCCCCGCCCGCCCGATCAGCGCCATGAGCGTTCCGGTCATCGTTGCGACGAGCTTTTCATCCTGGCCCTTCACGGCATAGGCACGCGCCTCGCATATGGTCAGCGTCCTGCCTGGTTTCACCACGTCAGCGACGAAGCGAAACCGTGCGCCGTCCGCCGGGTTGAGTAGGTTGATCTTGAATTCGGCCGTCAACACTGCCGCGTCCGCTGGCATCAGCGAAAAGGCCGCGTATCCGCAGGCGCTGTCCAGCGCTGTCGACACGATTCCGGCATGCAAAAACCCATGCTGCTGGGTCAGTGCAACCTGATGTGCCATTTCCAGAACGATGCGGCCGGGTAACAACTCGGCAATGCTGATCCCCAACGTGTTCATTGCCTTCTGGCGATCGAAACTGTTGCGCACGCGTGCGTCATAGTCGGGGTTTTTCGGTTTGAATTGTGTCATGGCGGGTCTTCCTCTTCGATTTCATTCGTCAATGACCAATCTTAGGCGGTCTTTGAGGCGCGTATCTTGTAGCAAAAGGTCAAAACGACGCGGAATAGACAGAGCGCGCAACGCGCCGGGCGGTTTGCCGGCGAAGATCCGGCAAGCGGCGGACAAGTGAGATTGATCGTAATATCCGGCGTCCAGCGCCAGATCGCTCAGCGGCAGGGTCTTTGACGCAAGCTGCCCGAGAGCCCGGCGAAAGCGTCGCAAGGTCGCAAGCCGCCGCCGCGACACGCCGGTTTCCGCCCGCACCTTTCGACGTTTGGTCCGGTCGCTGTAAGCTCCGGTTGGTGCGGCAAAGCGCAGGTCTCTCGCAAGGCCGTCAAGCACCGCGATGAGCGCAGGCAGGTCATCGTCCCCGGTCTGAATCCGGGCCAGTTCTGAGGCCAGCATGTCCAGCCCTGTGGAGTCGGGAAATCGCTGCGGTCGTGACGACAGTCGCAGCCCGGCCACGACACCCTGGAATGGCCTTGGGCGGGGCGAAAAATAGGGGCGCGGTTCTGCCAGCGATACGCGCCCGCCGCCGCTGTCGTCGCGCGTTACCGAAAGGGTAAAGAGGTCGGTTGCGAACCGCCCGCGTCCACCACCGCTCAGCACACCGGTATCGCGGAACACGAACAAATGGTCGATCTGTTTGGCCGCTTCCTCAGTCGGCGCCAGTTCGAGATAAAGCGGCGGCGCCATCAGGTTACTTGACGAAAGCATCCCGGTTCTCGGCGACGAAATCGGCAAATCGGCGCGCCGGGCGTCCCATCACATCGCTGACCGTGGTCTCGATGCCGGCAAGGTAGCCCTTGGGCGCGATGGAAGCCAATTCGACCATGGCTCTGGCGACCTCGTCCTGCATTCCGCCAGCCACCATGCCCGCCTTGGCATTTTCGGCCGACAGGGGTGCGCAGGTGACAGTGCGCCCGGTCACCCTGGACAGGAGGGCGGCGATATATTCTCCGGTAAGAGCTTCGGGCCCGGTCAGACCAAGAGCCTTGCCTTCGTACCCCGGAGCGGTCAGCGCCTCGGCGGCGACATCCGCGATGTCGCGGGCGTCGACCCAGGCCACAGGGCCGCCCAGATCGTCGTAATAGACCCCATCTTTTGCAATATTGCCGGCCTGCCAGAGCAGGTTCTGCATGAAATAGGTCGGCTGGACGAAGGTCCAGTCAAGGCCGCTTTGCTTCAGCAGTTCCTGGGTTTCGGAATGCCATTTCCCAAATGTCAGCCCCGCCTTGGGCGAGGCGCCAAGCCCGGTGGCCACGACAACATGGCGCACCCCCGCGGTCTTGGCCGCCGCGATCACATTCGCCTTCCACTGACGCATGTCCAGATGGGCAGGCGTGACCAGGTATATCTTTTCTGCCCCGTCACAGGCCCGCGCCAGCGCGGCAGGGTCCGTGAAATTCGCAACGACCGCCTCGCATCCTTTGGCTTTTAGCGCATCGAGCCTGGAAGGGTCGCTGGTGACAGCACGCACGGTCGCGCCTTTTGCCATAAGCGTATCGACAAGAGGGGCGCCGGTGGTGCCCGTGGCTCCGAAAACAGTGATCATGGCTTTTCCTTTTGCAGGTCTGCGATGGGTTGAATGGTTTCCGGGTTGCTGATCGACGACAGATCGCCCGGATCTTCGCCCAGAAAGGCCGCGCGCACGATCCGGCGCATGGTTTTCATGCTGCGGGTCTTGGGCAGGGCCTCGACAAAGTGGATCTCGCGCGGGCGGAAGGGTTTCGAGACGATCTCTCCGACCCGATCCTTGAGCCGCTCCACAAGCTCTGCGTCAGGCGTGACGCCCTGGGCTGCCACACAGACGCAGACGACGGCCACGCCTTTGATATCGTCGGGTGCAGCAATGGCAGCGGCGTCCACCACCTCTCCGGTTTCGGTCAGGGCCGCCTCAATCTCGGGCGGGCCGATGCGTTTGCCGGCGATGTTCAGCGTGTCGTCGGACCGGCCCAGGATATACCATGTCCCGTCCGGATCGCAGCGCACCCAATCTCCGTGTCGCCACATGCCCGGGAAGGTGGACCAATAGGTTTCAAGGTAGCGCTCGCGGTCGCCCCGGATGGCCGGGGTCAAACCCAAAGGCGGTTGAGTCACCACCAGTTCCCCCACCTCGCCCGGCGCGGCTTCACTGCCGTTTTCCCGCAGCACCTTGGCGCCGACGCCAAGTGCCTGGGCCGAAAATCCGCCGGGCTTGATCTCGTGTAGCACGGTCGAGGTCAGGATCGCGCCAAAAAGCTCGGTCCCGCCCGAGATGTTCAGCGGCACGGCGCGGCGGCGGCAGATATGATCGAGCTGCCAGAGCCAGGCGTCGTCGGTCCAAGGTTCACCGGTCGAGGCGACAATCCGCAGGGGCGACAGGTCGTAGCCCGACAAAGTTTCCGTATCCTGCGTCATGAACTGCCGTATCAGAGTCGGGGCCACGCCGAGATGTGTGACCTCCATTTCGGACGCAAGACGCAGCAGCCTGAAGGGATCGCCGGACATTGATGGTGCGCCCTCGGCCAGTACCAGAGTCGAACCGGCCAAGAGCACCGACAATAGGGTGAGCGGTCCCATGACCCACCCCATGTCGGTCATCCAGAGGTGCCGGTCGTCCCGTTTCATGTCGAGACAAAGCAGGATATCGGCCGTGGCCTTCGCCTGCACGCCCAAATGGGTATGCACGACGCCCTTGGGCCGCCCGGTGGTGCCCGAAGTATAGGCGATCAGAAAGGTGTCTTCGGCCTTGACCGGAACGGCGGCAAACTCCGGACTGGCGCGGCCTATGGTTTCGCTCCAGTCCAGATCGCGGACCGGATCGGCCACTGCACCGCCGAACCGTCGCAGGCTGATAACGGTATGAACCGATGGTACGTCGGTCAAAGCCTGGGCAAGGGTCGCCTCCATCCAGACCGGCTTGCCTCGTCGGGGTGTGGCATCCGCTGTCAACACCGCTACGGCATCCGCATCGCTCAGGCGCGATACGATGGCATGGGGCGCAAAGCCGGAGAACAGCGGTACCGCAACCGCGCCCAGCCGCGCGATACCCAGAAGCGCGGCCTCGATTTCGGGGATCATCGGCATATAAATGCCCACCGCCTGACCCGGCATTACACCGCGCGCGGCAAGGGCCGAGGCGACGCGGGAGGCTTCGGCGGCAAGGTCGAAGTAGGTCCAGCGACGGCGGCTTCCGTCTTCACCGACCCAGTCGATTGCGGTCTTGTCGCCCAGGCCATCGGCAATTCGGGCGTCAAGACAGGTTTCTGTCAGATTCAACGTGCCTCCCACGGCCCATCTGATCGATTCGGGCCCTGTGGAGATATCTCGCAACCGGGTGTAAGGCTGCGCGAACCGCATGCCGGCATGGTCGATGATCCGGCCCCAGAACCATTCGGGCTCTTCGTTCGATAGGCCGACGAGCTCCTCGTAGCTGTCAATCTCACAGTCATTCAGAAAAGCGGTCAGCGTGCTTGTTCGCTGGATTTCAGAGCTTGGCTGAAACATTCGCAACCTTTCTACAATAAAAAGGGGCCGCACATAAGGCGCGGCCAGTCGAGGAGTAACTCTTGGCACGGTTTGGCAGCAGCGCCTTGTCTCCGTCGCAGCTGTCAGCGTTTCAACCGTGCATGGACAAGCCGCCCGAAACCGAAATCACCTGACCGGTGATGAATCCCGCGTCGTCGGACGACAGAAAACAGATGATGCCCGGGTAATCTGACGGCTGCGCCAGGCGCTTCATCGGAATCGCCCGCTTGAGACCCTCAGCGATCTTTTGACCGGCCTCGCCTTCGGCAACCTGCGCGAACAGAGGCGTGTCGGTCGGTCCGGGGGCGACCGCGTTCAATTGAATGCCATTGCGTGCAAGTTCGCGCGCCACGGTCTTGGTAAACGAGATGATGCCACCTTTGCAGGCCGAATACACAGCCTCGCCGGATGATCCGACGCGTCCGGCGTCGGACGCGATATTGACCACGCGGCCGCTGCCGTTCTTGACCATGCCCGGAAGCACCGCGTGATGCATGTTGAGCGGGCCATAAAGATTGATGTCGATGACCTTTTTCCAAAGATCGGCATCGGTATCGAGGAACGGTTTGATCACGTCCCAGCCGGCGTTGTTCACCAGCACGTCAATCGGGCCTCCGGCCTCGAACGCGGCCACTGCCATGTCGACCTGAGAACGATCGGTGATGTCCGCTTTGAAGGCCTGGGCCTTTCCACCCGCGTCGATGATCAGTCGGACAGTTTCATCCGCCCCATCCTTGTTCAGATCGAAAACGGCAACTTCGGCGCCCTCTGCGCCGAACCGTTCGCAAACCGCTCGGCCGATGCCGCTCCCACCGCCGGTCACGACGACCCGTTTTCCACTCAATCCTCGCATGTGGAGGTCCTCCTCTTCCGTTGCACCTTGAAAAGAGTTGATTCGACACTCTCTCGGATGTATTCTAACGTCTGTTAGATTTATTGCAATGGACAGCCACAGGGCCAACAAGTATCGACAATGGATGGCACGACAGAGTGAAGATACCAAGATAGTGTATGACGATCTAAGCAAGTCGGAGAGGACCCGCGAAGCCATACTCGCTGCGGCCGCGCGACTTTTTCGGTATCAAGGTTATCATGCAACGACGATGCGCGACATCGCGCAGGAAGCCCGCATTGAGGCCGGCAGCATTTATTACCATTTTCAATCCAAGGACCAAATTCTGAGCGAAGTTCTCGAAATTGGCGTCCGTCAACTATATCAGACGGTCAGTGAAATCGTTCGGCCGGCACCGACAAGTTCGGAGGATTTTCGCAAGACTTTCGGAACCCTGATTGAAACACACCTTGCCTATCTGTTGACCGACAGTGACTTTACGTCAGCTAATATTCGGAACTATCCGATGTTGTCGGACGAAACACGCGCCCCGCATCGCGAATTGCGTGCATCATATGCAGGTGCCTGGGGCAAATTCCTGAATGACGCCAAACGCGCCGGCCACCTTCGAAGTGACATATCCACTGCTGTGATCCGCCAGTTCATCCTGAGTGCCATGAACTGGACCGTGGAATGGTACGATGTCGACAAGTATCCGGTGCGCATCCTCGCGGAACGAATGAGTAAGCTGATACTTGACGGAATGTGTTTGCATGACAGTGCTGATACAGAAGGCTTGAAGCTGTGTCCCGCCACTCCCGTCAAAACTCCGGACCCTGGCAGCAAGGCGGCTAAGACCCGTGCAGAAATACTAACGGCCGCAGCGCGCGTTCTGAGGGACAATGGCTACAAGGCGACGACTCTGAGAAAGGTCGCGGACAATGCTGGCTTGAAAGCGGGCAGCGTCTATTACCACTTCAATTCCAAGGACGCGATCGTTGACGAAGTGCTGAACGCCGGACTAAAGGACCTGCTATCAGGTGTCGAAGCCGCCGTTCGGCAATTCGATGCCCCCTACGATCATCACGCCAGGATAGCGACCGCAATCTGGACGCACCTGGATTTCCTCTTCAAGGCAAGCGAATTTACCTCGGCGAACATCCGAAGTTATGGAATGCTCCCCAATCATTTCAGGGAGAGGCACAGGGGTATTCGCCATGAGTATGGAAAACTCTGGGATTGGATACTCCGTGAAGCTCAGGACGACGGTGCCATACGGTCGGATATCAAGATCGTCCCCTTGCGCCAGGTGATGTTGGGTGCCTTAAACTGGACGGTGGAATGGTTCGACCCGAACAAGGCAGGAGTGGAAGGATATCTATCACTGCCTGAATTCTCCAGCATGCTCATCAATCTGTTACTGGAAGGCATTTGTAACCGGGAAGCGGCCCCGTCCACAGGACAAGGTAGCCCTGAAAGCGGTTGCCCCGGTCAGACCAGAAGGAAGTGATACAGCCCTTCGGCAACCGCCTTTTCCCGATCCGTCTGCCAGCTGAGCACGCTGACGCTTGCCATCCGCTTGCCTTTGCGCGTGACGTTAGCGCGGGCAAAAAGCGGTCCCTTCACACCGGGTCTGAGGTAATCGACGGTCAGGTTGATCGGCTTGGCCGGAACGTCGGCGAAATCGGGCTGTACCGCGATGGCGGCAGTGGCCTCCATAAAACTCGCGATTATGCCGCCATGGTAGTACTCCATGATCGGGTTACCGATATGGCGGTCATCAAAGGTCATTTCCGCCTCAGCATGGAGACTGTCTAGACTTCTGACCTCAAAGTTGAGAAATCGGAAGAACGGCACCCGGGATACATTGGCATTGACAGTTTGCACGTCCATCACGAGGTTTTTCCTTTTGTCATTGCGTCAAACAGGCTGGTTTCGCCGCGCGTCAATGCAAACGAGGCGGTTCCCCTGGCTATTTCAGCATCCTCATGGCCCGCGAACCAGACGCTGCCGGAATTGAAGGCGATGTGACGGGTCTTGCGAAAACAATGCGCTTGAACGATGACATCCGCGCGCGAACGGGCCGGGCGCAGGTAATCAACTCTGAGGTCAAGAGTGGCCATGGTACTGACGCCTTCGATGGCAACAAAGTTCGCCAGTCCAAAGACACTGTCCAGAAGTGCCGTCAGGATACCACCGTGGAGCAGTGATTGTTCCGCATCGACGCAAAAGTCCGGATTGAACGGCATCCGAACCCGAACACCTTCGGTCGAGACCTCTTCGATCTCAAGCGCCATATGCGTTATCAGACCCTTGCCGCGCGCATTCCACATCTGCGCGATTTGCTCCATCTTCTTTTGGGTGATGTCTGACATGCGATCTTTCCTTTAACGCCCCGTGAAATTGGGTTTTCGTTTTTCGACGAACGCAGCAACCGCCTCGTGGTGGTCTTCGGTCTGATGCATGAGCGCCTGATAGGCCGCCGCGGAATTCAGGAAATCCGGCAGGTCCATCCGTTCGGCATTGCGCATCAGACGCTTGGCGACCCGCACCGCGCGCGGTGGTTTCGCGGCGATGACAGCGGCCCGTTCGCGGGCCCGTTCCATCAATTTTTCATGAGGCACAAGTTCAAGCACCATACCAAGCTCCAGCGCTTCCTTGGCCTCGACCATGCGCCCTGAGAAGGTCAGATCGGCGGCCTTCTGGTGGCCCAGACGACGCAACAGGAACCAGCTGCCCGCATCGCCCGGAATGATTCCGAGATTCAGAAACACCTCGCCGAACCTTGCTTTTTCCGAAGCGATGCGCATGTCGCACATCATGGTCAGGTCGCACCCCGCGCCCACCGCCGGGCCGTTGACTGCGGCGATGGTCGGAATATCCATGTTGTAGAGCGCAAGCGGCAGCCGCTGCACCCCATCAACATAGCTCTGCGCCGCCGCCAGCGGCTCCTTGCGGAACACACTGTCGGGATCGTTCATCTCCTTGATGTCCCCGCCGGCACAAAAGGCCGGGTCGGCCCCGGTCAGAATCATCACGCTGACCTGCGGATCGGCCTGCACCTTGGCGAAGGTCTCCAGAAGGGCAGCGATCATGTCGTTCCCGGTAACCGGATTGCGACGCTCGGGGTCGTTCAGCGTTACCGTGGCGATCCTGTCGGAAATCTCCAGAAGGACTGGGTGTTTACTCATTCTTGCCATCTCCCCGTTCGCGTTTCTCGAACATCGCGGGGTTGATCATGTCCCGCGCGTCATGACCCATGTGCAGGGTCTCACCGCCGTCTACATAGATGTCCTCGCCGGTAATGAAACCGCCAAGTTTCGAAGCCAGGAATATGATCGTGCCTGCGATGTCCTCGGCCGCGCCCATCCGGTTCAGGACCGAACGGTTCAGCTTTTTCCACTGTTCCGGCGGAATGGGATAGCGGCCAAGCGCATCGGTCTTGATCGTGCCCGGTGCAACGCAGTTCAGCCGGATGCCGTACTCGCCCCATTCGGCGGCCAGCGTTTTCATCATGCCCGTCACACCGGCGCGGGCCGCGACGGTGTGTGTAAAGCCGGTGAGCGCGGTGCGCGCCGAGATGGCGGTGACAAACACAACCGATCCACCATTTTCGTACATGAAATGATCGGCAGCGGCGCGGGTCATTTGCCAAGACCCGATCAGGTTGTTGCGGATCACAGCTTCAAAGCCCTTGTTGGTGATATCGCGGGCGGCCGCGATATACTGACCGCCGGCATTGTTCACCAAAACATCCAACTGCCCATAGTGGTCCTTGATCCGCCCCATCGCAGTTTCGATACTGTCTTCGTCGCGGGTGTCTCCGGGCACGACAAAGGCCTCGCCCCCCGCCGCCCGGATCATTTCGGCGGTCTCTTCCAGCGGCTCTTCGCGGCGCGCGAACAGCGCAAGCCTGGCCCCGCAAGCGGCCATTTCGATCGCCGTCGCCCGGCCCATTCCAGATCCGGATCCCGTAACCAGGGCAACCTGGCCCGCCATGAGATCCGACGCGTAACGCCTTGATTTCGCTTCGCTCATGTTCCGCCCCTAGTTCTTCAGCAATTCGCCAGAGATGATGAGTTTGCGAACCTCTTGGGTGCCTGCGCCGACCTCAAGTACGCGACCGGTCCGGTACAGCCGGTTCACTTCTGTATCACGCATGTAACCCGAGCCGCCGTGAATCTGGACGGCCCTGTCGAGCACGAAGGATGTCGCCTCAGCGGCCTTGTAGATCGCCGCAGCGGTAAGCTTGTGGATTTCGCCGCGCCCGCCTTCGCCCTCTTCGAGGCCCTCACACATGGCTGCGGTGCGCAAGGACAGGCTGCGCGCGGCCTCGATCTGCGTATACATGTCGGCCAGCATCGCCTGAACCATCTGAAAACTGGCGATCGGTTTGCCGAATTGCTGGCGTGTCTTGGCATAATCGATGGAAATATCCAGCGCCCACTGCGCAATGCCCAAGGCGTTGAAACAGACGATGGCACGTTCCAGATCAAGTCCGGACATGGTAACGGCAACCCCGCCATCCAGCTTGCCGACCATGTTTCTGGCCGGAACACGGCAATCTTCGAATACCAGTTCGCCCGTCGGCGAGCCGCGGAATCCCATCTTGTTGAGCTTCTGTGCCACCTTGAAACCGGGCGTGTCGGTTTCCACGATAAAGGCGGAAATGCCCTTGGCGCCCTTTTCCGGCGAAGTCTTCGCATAGACAAGGACCAGATCGGCAATCGGCCCATTGGTGATGTAGATCTTGGCGCCGTTCAGGATGTAGTCGTCACCATCTTGTTTGGCCGTGGTCCGCATCGAGCCAAGCGCATCAGACCCCGCGCCGGGTTCGGTCAGACCCAGGGCGCCGATCAGCGTGCCATTGCAAAGCCCCGGCAGATACTTGCGGCGCAGATCGTCATTGGCGTTGCGGTAGATATTGTTGACGCACAAGTTGTCATGGGCCACATGGGTCAGCCCGATGGCCGCGGAGGCGCGCGACAGCTCTTCGGTGATGATGCAGGCCGAGGTGAAATCCAGCCCCGCGCCGCCGAATTCCGGCGGCACGTTCAGGCCCAGATAGCCCATTTCGCCCAGCTTTGGAAAAACCGAAGGGGGTAAATCGTCGGTGTCGTCCATTTCCGCGTTCAGATGGTGGAACTCGGACATGAAGAACTTACCAGCCTGATCGGCCAGCGCCTGCTGTTCGTCCGTCATGAAATGGCTCGGCAGAGCGGTATCGTTGCGCAGTTGCTTGTTCATGGTCTCGTCTCCCTCAGGCGCGCAAAAGTTCTTCGGCAATGATGATCTTGCGGACTTCGCTTGTTCCAGCGCCGATCTCCAACAGCTTGTTGGCGCGGTAGAGCCGGTTGATTTCGGTGTCCTGCATGTAGCCGGAGCCACCATGTATATGGCAGGCTTCGGTGACCGCCTTGTTGAATGCCTCGCCTGCGTAAAGACAGGCCGCCGCGGTCAGCTTGTGGATTTCGCCACGGCCCCCGGCGCCTTTCGGCAGGCCCGTACAGGCGGCCAGCGCCCGATACCCGAAGGCGCGTGCCGTTTCGACCTCGGTGTAGATCTCGGCCAGTTTCGACTGCATCATCTGGAAACTTGCAATTGGCTTGCCGAACTGTTCGCGAATCTTGGCGTATTCCAGCCCCAGTTCCAGCGCGCGTTCGGCCATGCCGACACAGACCGATGCGACCATGGCGCGTTCCAGATCCAGTCCGCTCATTACCACCGAAACGCCGGTGTTTTCCTGTCCAACCATGGCGGATGCGGGTACGCGGCAATCCTCAAACACCAGTTCTCCGGTTGGCGAGCCGCGGAAGCCCATCTTGTCAAGCTTTTGCGCCACCTTGAAACCAGGATTGTCCGTCTCGATGATGAAAGCAGAAATGCCCTTGGCGCCCTTCGATTTGTCGGTCTTGGCATAAAGCAGGATCACATCGGCAATCGGCCCGTTGGTGATGTAGATCTTCGAGCCGTTGATGATATAGTCGTCGCCGTCGCGGCGCGCGGTGGTCGCCATGGACCCAAGCGCATCTGACCCCGCGCCCGGCTCTGTCAAACCCAGAGCACCAACCAAGTCGCCCGAGCATAGGCCGGGCACATATTTCTTGACCTGCTCCTCCGAGCCGTTGCGTAGAAGGTTGTTCAGGCACAGGTTGTCATGTGCGCCATGTGACAGTCCCACGGCAGGGTTCCATTTTGATATCACCTCAGAGACCAGCGCCTGGGTAAATTCATTCTGTCCGGAGCCACCCAGCTCCTCGGGCGCGGTGATGCCCAGAAGGCCCAGTTCGCCCATCTGCTTGAACAGATCGTCGGGCCACCACTCCTCTTCGTCCATGCGCGCCTGTAGCGGATGCAGCACCTCGCGCGATACTCGATCCACGTGATCGACAATCTGGCGCTGCTCATCGGTCAACGAATAGTTTGCCCTGATGGCCTTCAGATCAGCCGCGAGAGCCTCACTTTGAGTCGTCATATCATCCTCCCGAAAAATGTCGTCCGCCGTGTTGACCAAAATCAAACACATGTTAGAAAATAGATCAAGCCAAGCTTTTGACGACCTGACGTAAGAAAGCGCGGTGTCCTAAATACAGGGGGGAGCTTCGGAAATGACTGAGAGCGTTGTTCAATCGCAGGCGCTCGGCAAAGAAGTGCGTATCACGATTCGACGTCCTGATAATCGAAATGCCCTCAACCGTGAGGTCGCAGACGGGATCATTGCCGCCGTATGTGCTGCCGAGAGGGACAGCGATTGTCGCGTGATCGTTCTGACCGGCGAGGGCGAGCGCGCCTTCTGTGCCGGGGGCGACATCAAGGCGGGGGCGGATGGCGGCCCGTTTGTTCAGGATCCGGCGGACCCGGATCATTTTGCCGGAAGGTTGTTCGAGACGATACAGGCGTGCCGAAAGCCAACGATCGCGCGCATCAATGGCATCGCGATGGGGGCGGGGGCGGGCATCATCTGTGCCTGCGATCTGGCTGTGATGGTGGATCATGCCCGCATCGGAACGCCGGAAGTGAAGGTAGGTCTGTTTCCCATGACGATCGTGCCACCCATGATGCGCGTGCTGCCCCGGCGGAGGCTGATGGAGATGTTCATCACCGGCGTTCCTCTGACGGCCGAGGAAGCCCTGCAGTTCAATCTGGTCAACTATGTGACCGATGCCGCGGGGTTGGACGACAAGGTTGCAGAACTGGTTGCCCAGATTGCTGCGCAATCGCCGAGCGCGATCCGGCTGGGAAAATACGCCTGTCACGCGATGGAGGACATGACCTATCCGCAGCAGATGCGGTTTGCAGAAACACTGTTACCGCGAGTAGCACAGACCGAAGACGCGCGCGAAGGCTTTGATGCCTTTATTGAGAAGCGCAAACCTGAATGGACGGGCCGCTGATCAAACGGGGAGGAGAGGAATATGTCGGAACGAAAGCTGCGCATCGGATGCGCGTCGGGCTTCTGGGGCGATACGCCGGAAGCGATCGGTCAACTGGTCTCAAAGGCCGAGATCGACTATCTGGTGTTTGACTATCTGGCGGAGGTGACAATGTCGCTGATGGCGCGGGCCCGCGCCAAAGCGCCCGAGTCGGGCTATGCGCCGGACTTCGTCAAGGCGCTGGCACCCTGGTTGCCGGATATCAAGGCAAAAGGGATCAAGGTCGTTGCCAATGCAGGGGGCGTGAACCCGCGTGGCTGCCGCGATGCGCTTGCCAAAGCCGCCGCCCAGGCCGGAATCGATCTGTCCATCGGAGTCGTGCTAGGCGATGACCTGTTGCCCAGGGCCGATGAAATTCGCAAAAACGGTCAGACGGAAATGTTCTCGGGTGTCGCATTTCCAGATGATATCTGGAGCATGAATGCCTATCTGGGTGCCCGCCCCATCGCTGCCGCGCTGGATGCCGGGGCCGACATCGTGATCACCGGACGCTGCGCCGACAGCGCGGTCGCGCTTGGTCCCCTGATGCATGAATACGGCTGGGGCGACGATGACTGGGACAAGCTCAGCCAGGGATCGCTGGCCGGCCACCTGATCGAATGCGGCCCCCAGGGAACCGGCGGCAACTTCACCGACTGGCAGGACGTGCCGGGTTGGGACAATATGGGCATGCCCATCGTCGAGGTGTCCGAAGACGGCAGTTTCATCATGACCAAGACGCCTGACACCGGCGGGCTGGTCGTGCCCGGGTCAGTCGGAGAGCAGATGCTCTATGAAATCGGGGACCCGCGCGCCTACCTGTTGCCCGACGTGATCTGCGACTGGTCCGGGGTCACCCTGGAACAGGTCGGACCCGACCGGGTGCTGGTCAAGGGCGGCAGGGGGCTTGGGCGCACCGACAGCTACAAGGTGTCGGCGACCCATGCCGATGGCTGGCGCGCGGTCTCTACCCTGACACTGGCTGCGATTGACGCACCCGCCAAGGCCGAACGTGTGGCCGAGGCGATCCTGACCCGCTGTCGCCGGATTTTCCGCGACCGCAACATGGGAGATTTCCGGCAGGTCAGCGTCGAGGTGCTGGGGGCCGAGGCGGCCTATGGCGCAAATGCGCGCGCCCGGACCCGCGAGGTGGTGCTCAAGATCGGCGCGGTCCATGACGATCGCGCCGCGCTGAACATTTTTGCCGGCGAAATCGCACCGATGGCGATTTCGACCGCGCAGGGTCTGACCGGGTTCTTCGCCGGACGGCCAAAGGTGCAGCCGGTGGTCCGTCTATTTTCCTTCCTTCAGAGCAAGGCCGAAACCCCCGTCGCGGTCGAGGTCGACGGCAAGGATGTGCCCGTGAGCGTGGCCACTACGCCAGTCCACCTTGATCCGCCTGCCGCACCGCCCGCAGATAGCCGCGAGCCCGGTCCGGACGTTGTCAAGGTCCGCCTCGTCGATTTGGCCTGGGGCCGCTCGGGCGACAAGGGGGACATCGCCAATATCGGCATCCTCGCGCGCAAGCCGGACTACCTGCCATATATCCGCTCGGCTCTCAGCGAAGAGGTGGTGAAGGACTATTTCTCCCATGTCTGCGACGGCAGGGTAGAACGGTTCGACTTGCCTGGAAGCCATTCGCTGAATTTCCTGTTGCATGAATCGCTTGGCGGTGGCGGCATCGCCTCGGTCCGCATAGACCCGCAGGGCAAAGGGTTCGCGCAGATGCTGCTTGATATCGAAATTCCCGTGCCAGCCGATCTGGCCGCACGTGACGGACTGAATGCCGCGGCCCGGAACTAAGAGGACGACACCATGACCATTTCGAAACTCCTGGTCGCCAATCGGGGCGAGATCGCGGCGCGCGTGTTGCGCACCGCTAAGGCCCGCGGGCTTGCGACTGCCGTGTTGCGTCATGTCGCCGAGCAAGAGGGGCCGGCGCATCTGATCGCAGATGAGGTCGTGATGATCGAGGGCCCGACGCCCGTGGCCGCCTATCTCGATATTCCTCAGATCGTCGAAGCCGCCAAAGGGATCGGCGCGGACGCGGTTCATCCCGGCTATGGCTTTCTGTCAGAGAATGCCGGTTTTGTCGCGGCGCTGGAAAAAGCCGGAGTGACCTTTGTCGGCCCGACGTCCGAGGTCATCGACCTGATGGGGGACAAGGTCCGCGCCCGCGCCTTTGTCGAGGAACGCGGGTTTCCCGTCGCCCCCTCGGCCATCGAGGATGATGATCCGGCGAACTTTGTCGAACGCGCCCGCGCCGTTGGCTATCCGCTGCTCATCAAGCCCTCGGCCGGCGGTGGCGGCAAGGGCATGCGCGTCGTACGCGAGGACAGCACGCTGGAGACCGAAATCGAAACCGCACGCCGCGAAGGCGAGCGGTATTTCGGTGACGGGCGGCTGTTCGTCGAGCGCTATATTGAAAGTCCGCGCCATATCGAGGTGCAGGTGATGGGCGACGGGCAGGGTAAAGTGGTCCATTTCTGGGAACGCGAATGTTCGATCCAGCGCCGGTTCCAGAAGATTATCGAGGAAACGCCGTCACCGGCGCTGACTCCCGAACAACGGGACGAGATCTGCGAAACCGCCGCAGGTATTGCCAGCGCCGTCAACTATCGCGGGGCTGGGACCGTCGAATTCATCTATGCGCAGGACGGGACCTTTTACTTCCTGGAAATGAACACCCGCCTTCAGGTCGAACATCCGGTGACCGAGATGGTGACCGGCTTCGATCTGGTTGCTGAGCAACTGCGTGTCGCGGCGGGCGACGGGCTGAGCGCCGTGCAGGCGGATATTCCTCAAACCGGGCATTCGATCGAGCTGCGCATCTGTGCTGAGGATGCGACGGTCGATTTTCGCCCCGCGGTCGGCGATATCCTGCTGCTGGACGAACCCACTGGGCCCGGCGTGCGGGTGGACAGCGGCATTCTGGACGGTGGCAAGGTAACGACCGACTTTGATCCGATGTTGTCCAAGCTGATCGTGCATGGCCAGGATCGCGCGCAGGCGATCGCCCGTGCCCGGCAAGCGGTGCAAAACTATGTGGTCCTCGGGGTGACGACCAACACCGGTTACCTGGATGCGATCCTAGCTCATCCGGATTTCGCCTCGGGGGAAGTTTCAACCGGGTTCCTGGCGGAACAATCCGAAACGCTGACTGCAACGGGCGAAGATGTCACTGACCTGCTGATGGCGGCGGCAGCCCTATCGGACGAGCGGCTGGTGATTGAGGTCATGCAGATACCGGAAATGTACCGCAAGATGGGCGGGTGGAGAAACTGATGCAACGGATTTTTCAAATCGACGGAGAAGAGACAGATTGCTGGCTGGGTCATGATGGCAGCCGGTTCGTGCTTCATACCCCCACTCGCGCTGTTGCCTGCCAATTGGACCCGACGGGTCTGCCGGGCGGGTATACGTTGCGGGCCAAGGGTGTTGTGCGCGAACTGCGACTGGCAGTGGGGCCGGAAGCAACTTTTGTGCACATGAACGGCCGGACCTACGAAGTCGGACGGGTTGATCCCGCCGAACGCCTGGCCGGCAGCGACGGTGGCGCGAGCGACGACCGATTGGTGGCGCCCATGCCGGGTGTCGTGGTGTCGGTTGCGGTCAAACCCGGCGATGCGGTTAAGGAAGGCCAGCCGCTTTTGGTGATCGAAAGCATGAAGTTGGAAACCACACTGGTGGCGCCGCGCAGCGGGGTTGTTGCCGAAATGCCATTCGCCGTAGGCGACAGTTTTGGTCTGAAAGACATCCTAGCCCAATTGGCCCCGGAGGAGGAGTGACAATGCGCAGGATTGAAAGTCAGATCGACACCAATGCCGCCGACTACAAGGCAAATTATGCCGCCATGTCTGAACGGCTTAAGGAATTCCACGCCCGCCAGCACGCGGCGCGTTTCGAACGCCCCCAGCGCGATATCGACCGCCTTGCCCGCCAGAACAAGCTGGGCGTTCGCGAGCGACTGAAACTACTACTGGACCCCGGCACGCCCTTTTTGGAGTTTTCCACACTTGCCGCTTGTCGCGAATACGACGGCACCGTGCCCGGCGCCGCTGTGGTGACAGGCATCGGTATAGTGCAAGGTCGCGAGGTCGCCATCCACGCCAACGACGCCAGCGTCAAGGGCGGCGCCTGGTATCCCCATACCGTGAAAAAGATCGTGCGGCTTCTGGATGTCGCGCTGGAAAACCGACTGCCGGTCATCCATATTTGCGACAGCGCGGGTGGTTTCCTGCCGCTTCAGCACGGCGTCTTTCCCGACCGGTATCTGGGCGGACGGGTGTTCCGCAACCAAGTCAAGCTGAGCCAGGCCAATATCCCGCAGATTGCCGTGGTCGGCGGACACTGCACGGCTGGTGGCGCCTATGTGCCGACCCTGAGCGACTACAACATCATCATCGAAGGTCCAGGGGCGATTTTCCTTGGCGGCCCTCCGCTGGTCAAAGCGGCCACCGGCGAGGAGGTCGGCGTTCAGGAACTGGGCGGGGCGGTCATGCACACCTCGGTTTCGGGCACGGGCGACTATCGCGCCGCGACCGAACAGCACGCCTTTTCACTGGCGCGCGAAATTGTCAGCCAGTGGAAACGTATGCCAAAAACAATCATCGAAACCGCGTCCTATGAAGAGCCTTTCTATGACCCGAAGGAACTTTACGGGATCATTCCAAAGGACCGGAAAACCCAGTTCGACATGCGCGAGGTTCTGGCCCGGATCGTGGACGGCTCACGCTTTCACGAATACCAGCCGGACTATGGCACCACGATGGTTTGCGGTTTTGCCCATATCTGGGGTTACAAGGTCGGCATCCTTGCCAACAATGGGGTTTTGTTCAACGACAGTTCGCTCAAGGCGGCGCATTTCATGCAGCTTTGCAATCAGAACCGGACGCCCCTGGTCTTCTTCCAGAACATCACCGGCTACATGGTCGGCCGCGAATATGAAGAGCGCGGCATCGCCAAGGACGGCGCCAAGATGCTGATGGCGCAGGGCGGCTCGGTCGTGCCGAAGTTCACAGTGATCGCCAATGCCTCTTACGGGGCCGGTAATTACGGCATGTGTGGGCGGGCCTGGGATGCGCGCACGCTGTTCATGTGGCCCCAGGCCGAAATCGGCGTGATGGGCGCGGATCAGGCCGCCAACACCATGGCGGACGTCAAGATCCGGCAGCTTCAGCGTGAAGGCAAAGAGCTGACCGAAGAGGAAATCGCCGCCATCCGAGAGCCTGTGCTGGAAAAGTACAAAAGGGATGTCGAGGCCTATACCTCGACCTCGGAATTGTGGGACGATGGCATTCTTGACCCGGCAGACACTCGCAACGCGCTTGGAATATCTATATCCGCCTCGCTAAATGCACCGATCGACGATCCGCACTACGGGATCTTCCGTCTGTAACGGCTTGAGGGGCTCGGGCGATACACCGGGAAACGGTCGTGTCGCCCGTTTTCAGATAGGTCCTGCCGCTTCGGGCCGCTTCTTAAACCCGCCCCGGTCCGGTGCCTGGAGAGGTCAGGACGATGTCCGCCGCGCCTCCTGAATGGAGACGACGTCAGAGGCCACCATCCCGGGCCGGTCTGCCTCGACCGTCTTCAGCGGCTCGACCGGCATCAATCCGGCCAGACAGTCGCGCGCAAGTTGCTGGTATTCCGCGGTGCCGCGTGTTTTCCACGCGACTTCTTTCTCGCTGACCTCCCGGATCACCTTTGCCGGCGAACCGACCACCATCGAACGGGGCGGAATCACAGTTTCGCCGCGCAAAAACGCCTGCGCGCCGACAATCGATTCCGCGCCAAGATCTACACCATCCATTATGACGGCATTCATCCCGACCAGAGCGTTCCGGCCAATTGTGCAGCCGTGCAGGATCGCGCCATGGCCGATGTGACCGTCGGTTTCCACGACGGCGTCGCGGCCGGGAAAGGAATGGATGATGCAGTTATCCTGTACATTGGCGCCGTCACCGATCACGATTCTGCCGAAATCGCCCCGCAGGCTTGCGCCGGGTCCGATGTAGCATCCATGACCCAAGATGACATTTCCGATCAGAACGGCCTGAGGATGGACATATGTATCATCGGGAACAACGGGTATAAACCCTTTGAATTCATAGCAATGCGCCATTTTTCTTGCCCTTTCGTAGTCTGTAAACCAATGGTCGCGAAATCCAGACATCCCAAATGCATCATTCGCTGTGTCAGGCCATGGTCAGACTCAGAGGTCTGGACCGAAAATTGCCCGGACTTCCGAGACAGGCAGCGCGAACAACCAAACATATGTTAGAAACTTCGACAAGCACCATACTCCACAGTGTGATCGTGTTGACAGGTCCGCGTGGCGTCATGTAAATTCTAACAAACGGTAGAAAATGCAATGGCACTTGTATAATGCAGGCCAGTCCAAACCTGAGAGAGAGAAATGTCAGATAAAGCCTATGTCGTCGGCGTCGGGATGGTCCCGTTCCAGAAGCCGGGGAAATCCGAGAGCTACGATGTGATGGCAACCGCGGCGACCCGTTCCGCTCTGGCCGACGCGGGTCTGGACTACGACAAAATCCAACAGGCCTATGTGGGCTATGTCTATGGCGACAGCACTTGCGGCCAGCGCGCCCTGTACCATGTTGGAATGACCGGCATCCCGGTTCTGAATGTGAACAACAACTGCTCGACGGGGTCGTCCGCCCTGTTCCTGGCGCGTCAGGCCGTGGAAAGCGGCGCGGTGGAATGTGCTCTGGCGCTTGGGTTCGAGCAGATGCAGCCCGGCGCAATCGGTGCAATGTTCCATGATCGGGTCAGCCCGTTTGCAGCTTTCGACGCAGAAACCGACGATCTGGTTGGCAGTGCCGAGATCCCGCTGGCACTGCGGTACTTCGGCGGTGCGGGCAAGGCGCATATGGATGAGTTCGGCACGCCCCTTGAGACCTTCGCAAAGATCCGCGCCAAGGCCAGCCGGCATGCGGCCAAAAATCCGGTGGCCCTGTTCCGGCAGGAAGTCACCGCCGAGGATGTCATGGCGGCCCAGGTCGTCTGGCCGGGCGTGATGACCAAGCTCATGGCCTGCCCGCCAACCTGTGGCGCAGCGGCGGCAATTATCTGTTCCAAGGAATTCGCCGACAAGCACGGACTCGACAGTTCCGTTCGGATCGCGGCGCAGGCAATGACAACGGACGGCCCGGAAACTTTCGGAGCCCATGACATGCGCGAAGTGGTCGGCTTTTCGATGGCCAAGCGCGCCGCCGATCAGGTCTACGAGGCCGCCGGCATCGGGCCCGAGGACGTGGATGTGGTCGAACTGCACGACTGTTTCGCTCACAACGAGCTTATCACCTATGAGGCGCTTGGCCTTTGCGGTCGCGGCGAAGCGGCGAAGTTTGTCGATGATGGCGACAACACCTATGGCGGCAAGTACGTGACCAACCCGTCTGGCGGTCTGTTGTCCAAAGGGCATCCTCTGGGCGCGACCGGACTTGCGCAATGCACTGAGCTTGTTCAGCAACTTCGCGGCCAGGCCGATGCTCGGCAGGTCGATGGCGCGCGACTGGCGCTTCAGCACAACCTTGGCCTCGGCGGGGCCTGCGTCGCCACGCTTTATGAAAAAGCCTGATAGCGCCCTTCGGGAGGAATTAATATGACTGGAAAACTCGACGGGCGCGTGGCGCTGGTCACGGGCTCGGGCCGGGGCATTGGCCGCGAAATCGCTCTCAAACTCGCGTCGGAAGGGGCCCGGCTGGTGATCAACGATCTGGACGCCGATCCGGCCAATGAAACCGCCGAGGCGTTGCGCGCAATGGGAGCTGAGGCCGTGGTCTGTGCCGGCAGCGTCACCGAAGACGGATTTGCCGAACGGTTCATCAAGACCGGTATGGACAGCTTTGGCGGGCTGGACATCATCGTGAACAATGCGGGCTATACCTGGGACAGCGTCGTTCAGAAAATGACCGACGAACAGTGGCAGGCGATCATCGACGTTCACCTGACGGCCCCCTTCAGGATCCTGCGCGCCGCGCAGCCGGTGATCAGCGCCAAGGCAAAGGAAGAGGCCGCCGCCGGACATGAAGTGTTCCGCAAGGTGGTCAACATCTCGTCAATCGCGGGCACTGGCGGGAATGCCGGCCAGATCAACTATTCCGCCGCCAAGGCCGGCATCCTGGGTGTCACCCGGACGATGGCCAAGGAATGGGGCCGCTACAAGGTCAACGTCAACGCCGTCGCCTTCGGCCCGATCCGCACCCGCCTGACTGAAGGTAGCGCTGATGGCAACAGCACAATCAAGGTCGACGAAAAAGAGATCAAGGTCGGCGTGAATCCCGATCTCCTGTCCCAGATGGAGCGCATGATCCCGCTGGGCCGGGTCGGCACTCCGGAAGAAGCTGCCGGTGCCGTCTATCTGTTCTGTGCGCCGGAATCGAACTTCATTTCGGGGCAGCACGTCATATGTGGCGGCGGTTTCGTGATCTAAAGCATTTGCCCGGAGCCGATAACGGGGTCCGGGCAAGCACATTGTTGTCTGGGCGGCCTCTTGGCGGTCGCCCATGCGGAATTTCCCGCAAACTCCAATCGGGCACGATTAAGACGATTGACTCACTTGCGCTATTGACCTAACAGGCGTTAGTTAGGCGCTGAGGCGAAACGAAGGTCTATGGCACAAAGCACTGCAAGCAAAGTCAACGAGACATCGCGCAGCGCGGTCGGACGGGACGGGGTGCTGGACATTGCCGCGCGGCTTTTCCGCGAACAAGGCTACGGGTCCGTTTCGCTCCGAAAAATTGCCGAGGCCGCCGGGATCAAGGCGGGTAGCATATACTATCATTTCGGTTCCAAGGACGAGATCGTCGCGGCCGTTCTTGATGCAGGGATTCGGGTCGTTCACGCGAGTATGAGAGACGCCATCACCGACCTGCCAGCCGATACCGATGGCGAAACGATCCTGCGCTCTGCGATCCGGGCGCATTTGCGCGCGCTTCTTGATGTGAGCGATTATACATCGGCGAATGTGCGTATTTTCGGGCAGGTGCCGCAATCCGTCCGGGATGCCAACTTGCCCACGCGCAGGGCCTATGAGGCAGAGTGGGACAGTCTTCTGTCCCAGCTTAAGAAAGATGGCACGCTGAAGCAAGACGTCGATATCCGTCGCCTGCGCCTGATGCTGATCGGTACATTGAACGCCACGCTCGATTGGTTCGACCCGGACCGCGGTAGCGCCGATGCGTTGTCACGCACCTATGCCGATGTGTTCCTCAACGGGATACTCCAAAGACAGGATACCTGACTTCATGGCACGTCTTGAAACAGCGGTGCTGACCGCATCAGAGACCTACACCCGCAACCACGCCGCACAAAGCGAGCGCGTCGAAACGCTGCGCGCGCGGATCGCCGAAGCAACGGCTGGCGGCCGCCCCGACATGGTCGCGCGGCATCGCAAGCGCAGCAAGCTGTTGGTTCGCGAACGGATCGACCTGCTGGTGGATACGGGCACTGCGTTTCTTGAGCTGTCGTCGCTTGCCGCCTACGGTCAATACGGGGGCGAGGTGCCCGGTGCGGGAATCGTGACCGGTATCGGGATCGTCCACGGGCTTCCCTGCGTTGTGATCGCCAACGATGCGACAGTGAAGGGTGGGTCTTTCTATCACGAAACCGTGCAGAAACACATCCGCGCCCAGGAAATCGCAGCCGAGAACCGGCTGCCCTGCCTCTATCTGGTGGATTGCGGCGGTGCCTATCTGCCAGAGCAGGACCGGGTTTTCCCCGATGCCCGCCATTTCGGCAATTCCTTTTATCGTCAAACCAACATGTCCGCGAGCGGCCTGCCGCAGATCTCGGCGGTCTTTGGAGGCTGCACGGCCGGTGGGGCCTATATCCCGGCCCTGTCGGACGAAGTCATCATGGTACGCGGCAACGCACGCATCCATCTGGGCGGCCCCTCGATCGTCAAGGTGGCGATCAACGAAGAGGTTGATGGAGAAACATTGGGGGGGGCCGAGATGCATTCGCGCGTCTCCGGTGTGTCTGACCATCTGGCCGAGGACGAGTATCATGCGCTTGCTCTGATGCGCGACATCGTATCCGAACTGGGCCTGTCGCGCCCGATGGGTCCCGATGCAACCTGCGCGCCGCCGGCGCGCAACCCAGAGGAACTGCTTGGCGTCATCAGCGCCGATCGCAAACAGCCCTATGACATGCGCGAGGTTCTGCTGCGCATGATCGACGCCGGCGAATTCCGCGAATTCAAGCCCGGATGGGGTGAGACGCTGGTCTGCGGCACCGCGCGGATTCACGGCTATCGAGTGGGCATTCTCGCAAATAATGGGGCGCTTGTGTCCGACAGTTCGCTCAAGGGCGCGCAATTCGTGTCGATGTGCGATCAACGCAACATACCGCTTTTGTTCCTCCACAACATCTCGGGCTTCATGGTCGGCACCGAAGCCGAGCGCGGCGGCATTGCCAAAGACAGTGCCAAGCTGGTCTATGCCATGTCGGTTGCCAAGGTGCCGCGCCTGTCGGTCCTCTTGGGCGGCTCATACGGGGCAGGCAACTACGGCATGTGCGGACGTGGTTTCGCCCCGAATTTTCTCTTTGCCTGGCCCACGGCGGAACTGGCCACCATGTCTGCCGACATCGCCACAAATGTGATGCTGGAACTGCGCCGCCAGAAAGGGGGCGACCCGGGCAAGATGGAGGCCGACATGAAGCTGATCGAGGAGCAGGTTCGGGCCCAGTATGGTGAACAGTCCGATCCCTATTATGCCACCTCGCGGCTTTGGGATGACGGGCTGATCGAACCCGCGCAAACCCGCGATATCCTTGGCCTGTGCCTGGCCATCGTGACATCGGTGCCCGAAGCCGGTCGCCATACGCCTGTATTCAGAATGTGAGGCTTCAAGTTGACCAATACCTACAACACGATCCTTGTCGAAACTGATGCGCGCGGCGTCGCCACGCTGACGCTCAACCGCCCCGACAAACACAACGCGCTGAATGGCGAATTGATCGCAGAGCTATACGATGCCGCAGAAAAGCTGGCTGCAGATGACGATGTGCGTATTGTGGTCCTGACCGGCGCGGGCAAGAGCTTCTGCGCGGGCGGCGATTTCAACTGGTTCGCCTCTAACGTCGAGAAAACCCGTAGTGAAAGGGTCGCACAAAGCGCCACGCTGGCGCTGCTGTTGCGCCGTCTTGACACGCTGCCTAAGCCCTTGATCGGGCGGATCAACGGCCCGGCCTACGGTGGCGGTGTCGGCATGATCTCCGTCTGCGACTACACCATCGGCGCCGAAGACGCGCGCTTCGGTCTGACCGAGGTCAAACTGGGCCTTCTGCCCGCGAATATATCGCCTTATGTGGTGGCCCGCATCGGCAAGGTGCATTCGCGTGAAACCATGCTGTCAGGGGCGTTGTTCGACACGGTCCGCGCCGAGCGGATCGGTCTGTTGACCGAAGTTGTCGCGCCGACCGACCTGGACGCCACGGTGAACCGGTTGGTGCATGATCACCTTCAGGCCGCGCCGGGTGCCGTGGCCGATACCAAGGCGCTGATCGCCTATGTCGCGTCCCACGATCTGGAGACCAATATGATCTACACCGCCGACCGGCTGGCCGATGCGTGGGAGACGGAGGAAGGTATCGAAGGCATCAACAGCTTCATCAACAAGGGCGTTCCGTCATGGCGGGTGAAATGAGCTTCACCCGCGTTTTGATCGCCAACCGGGGCGAGATTGCCCGGCGCATCCAGCGCGGGTGCCGCAAACTGGGGCTGGAAAACGTAGCGGTGTTCTCAGAGGCGGACCGCGACGCGCCCTTCGTGGCCGAGGCCGATCATGCCGTCTGCATCGGCGGAGCCGCCCCGTCGGACAGTTATTTGAACGTCGAGGCCATCCTTGAGGCCGCGCGGGCGACGGGCGCGGGTGCGGTGCACCCGGGCTATGGTTTTCTGTCTGAGAATGCCGGTTTCGCGGCGGCGGTCGAGGCGGCGGGCCTTGTGTTCATCGGGCCGGAACCCGACGCTATCGCGCGGATGGGCTCCAAGATCGAGGCCAAGGCTGCCGCCGAAGCCGCAGGCGTGCCCGTCCTGCCCGGCTATCGCGGCGAGGATCAGTCCGACGCGCGCCTGCTGCAAGAGGCCGAGGCGCTTGGCACCCCCTTTCTGGTCAAGGCCAGCGCCGGCGGCGGCGGACGCGGGATGCGGCTTGTCTCCGATCTGGGCGACGCACCCGAAGCGATTGCATCTGCCCGGGCCGAAGCGCAGAGCGCCTTCGGCGATCCGGCGGTGTTCCTCGAACGCTATGCGCCCCGTGCCCGCCACGTCGAAGTGCAGGTTCTGGGCGACACTCACGGCACCGTGCTGCATCTGGGCGACCGCGATTGTTCGCTGCAACGCAACCACCAAAAGCTGATCGAAGAAGCCCCCGCCGCCGATCTTCCCGAGGCTGTGCGCGACCGCATGCGTGCTGCAGCGGTGCGGTTGGCGCTGGCGATCGGCTATCGCTCCGCCGGGACGGTGGAATACCTCTATGACCCCGGGCGCGGTGAATACTACTTTCTGGAAATGAACACCCGCTTGCAGGTCGAACACCCCGTGACTGAGGCAATCACCGGCATCGACCTTGTTGAATGGCAGTTGCGCATCGCGCGGGGCGAGCCGCTGACACTGGCGCAATCGGATGTGAAATTCGACGGGCACGCGATTGAAATCCGCATCGCCGCCGAAAACCCGGCCGAGAATTTCCGCCCCGAAACGGGCGAGATCAGCCTTTGGGCTCCGCCCGCCGGCGTGCGGCTCGATACCGGGGTCGAGGCAGGCTCGGTCGTCAGCCACCATTACGATTCGATGATTGCCAAGCTGATCGTCCACGCGCCGGACCGGGCCGGTGCGATCCGTCAGGCGGTCGTCGCAATGGATGCCTTTGCCGTCGGTGGCGTCGGTCTGAACCTGGCCTATCAGCGCGCGTTGCTGACACACCCGGATTTTGAGGCGTTCCGTCACCATACCTCGGGCCTGCCCGAGATGTTTCCAGGCGGCTGGACTGAACCGTCCGCTGATCCCCGGGACATGGCCTTTGCCGCGATGGCGCTGCATCTGCGTCTCGTGCCGGCGGGCGCGTCGCCCTGGGAAAGCCTGGGGTCATGGCGACTCACAGCCCCTGCGAGACAGTCCGGCGCGGCCTTCTATTGGGACACAACCAAAGACGAACCGATCCGCATGAACGGCTCCGGGTCGGGGTTGACTGCCATTCAGCCGGACGGCCAGACCATCACGGTCGAGAGTGCCGCTTTAACAGGATGCCGACTGAGCGGACGCATCGATGGGGTTCCGTTTTCGCGCATCGCTTACGTCGTGCGCGCGCCGAGTCACTGGCGAGTGCACCTGCAAACCCCTGCTGGAATGACCGCGACAGACCTGCGTACGCTGGAAGACCAGCATCTGCAACGTGCCACCGGCGGGTCTGGCGTCGCTGACCTGTTGTCCGCACCCATGCCCGGCGCCGTGGCCGAGGTGCGCGTCGCACTCGGCGACCGCGTCAAAGCCGGTGACACCCTGGTGGTGCTTGAGGCCATGAAGCTGTTGCAAAGCCTGCCCGCGCCGGTCGCGGGCGTGGTGACTGAAATCTATTGTGCACCCGGCGATACGGTCGCCGGGCACGCCCCACTTATCAAACTCGATCCAGAGGAAAACACATGACCAGACAAGACAGCATTACTCAGGTCACCGGCCCGTTCAACGAAGACCTCGAGTTGATCCGCAACCAGTTGCGCCGGTTCATTGAAGCCGAGGTGATCGCCAAGGCCGAGCCTTGGGAGGAGGAGGGCAAGGTACCCCGCGACGTGCTGCGCCGGATGGGTGATCTCGGCGTGCTGGGGATGCGCTATGACGAACAGTATGGCGGCGCGGGGCTGGACGTGATGTCCAGCGTGGTTTTGGCCGAAGAGGTCGGGCGATCCACTTTCGGCGGGTTCTCGGCCACGGTTCTGGTCCACACCGACATGGCCTCGCCGCATCTGGAAAACGCCGGCACGCCCGAACAGAAGGCGCGCTGGATGCCGTCGATCGTCTCGGGCGAAATGATCACCGCCGTTGCTGTGACTGAACCGGGCGCGGGCTCGGACGTGGCCGGCATGCGCACCCGCGCGGTGCGGGACGGGTCGGACTGGGTGCTGAACGGCACCAAGATGTTCATCACCAACGGCGTGCATGGCGATCTCTACTTTGTCGGTGCCAAGACCGATCCCGATGCCAAGGGGTCGCGCGGGATCACCATGTTCGCGGTCGAAAAGGGCACGCCGGGCTTTTCGGTGGGCCGGGCGTTGAATAAGACCGGCTGGCTGTGCTCGGACACTGCCGAACTGATCTTCGAAGAAGTCCGCATCCCGACCGAAAACGTTTTGGGCGAGGTCAACCACGGCTTCTATTCGGTAATGAAGAACTTCCAGAACGAACGCATCGTGCTGGGTGCGATGGCCTGTGCCGAGGCGCAAACCGCGCTGGACATAACTGTGGATTACGTCAAGCAGCGCAAGGCCTTTGGCGGCGCTCTTTGGGACAAGCAGGCCGTGCGCCAGCGACTGGCCGACTGTCAGACGCGGATCGTGGCAGGGCGTCAGCTGGTCTATCACGCCGCCGGTTTGGATGCCGCGGGCCGTGACTGCGTGAAAGAGGTCTCGATGGTCAAAGCCTATTGCGGCGAACTGGTGAACAGCGTGCTCTATGACTGCGTCCAGTTTCATGGCGGTATGGGCTATATGCGCGAAACACCGGTGGAACGCATGTCACGCGATGCCCGTGTGCAGGCCATCGGCGGCGGGGCGAGCGAAGTCATGTTGGAAGAAGTCGCCAAGCGCATGTGAGCTTACTATCCAAAAAAGTAACAATCTACAGAAACAAGGACGAAAAAGATGAATCTGGAAACCACTCAAAGCCGATCAGTCGCAAGACTGACCCGAGAGATCTCGATAATACTCGTCGGCACAATTCTTCTGACAATATCCGCCAAAATCGTGGTGCCGTTCTACCCCGTACCTATGTCTACACAGACCTTGGTTGTCTTGGGTCTGGGTCTTTTCCTGGGGCCGGTGCGTAGTAGTCTTGTTGTTGTGACATACCTTTTTGAAGGTCTGCTTGGCCTGCCGGTCTTCGCAGGCACGCCTCCGGCTCCGGCAGGACTGGCATATATCGCGGGTCCCACAGGCGGATACCTGGTAGGCTTCGCACTTGCAGCGGCGGCTGCCGGTTGGGTTGTTCAAGCACTGCAAGGACTTTGGCCTTCATTCAGAGCATCTGTCGCGGTCTTTTCGGGCTCGATACTCATGTATTGCGCAGGGCTGTTCTGGTTGGGTGGCTTTGTCGGTTATGGCGAGGAATTGCTGAACGCCGGGCTTTACCCATTCCTGATCGGGGATCTGACGAAGGCGACAATTGCTGTAGTTCTGTATTCTGCTTACCATAATCGCCGCGCTGTGTGACTGCCAGCCCAAGACCGTATCAGACTGTTTTAGTCTCATACGGTCTTAGTCCGATATAAGTTGAAATGGTCCGATGCCAGATTTGGTAGGCACCGGACGCCAGCCTGAGGTTTCCGGCGCCATGCGAGAGCAACGCACAAAACTGTGCGAACCGGATTGTTCGCAATCAATAACTGGTCGCACACAATGAAAAGAAGCAGCATGTTTTTCTCAGAGCCGGAGCCTTGCCGCGCGAAGGGAGTCGAATTGGCCCCTGGAATTCTGAGGATCGTCGCGAACAATCCCGGAAAGATGACCTACCACGGGACAAATAGCTACATCATTGATACGCCTGATGGTCGGTTCATAATCGACCCCGGCCCAGCAGAAGACAGTACACATTTCGAGGCAATCATCGAAAATTTGGGGGCCAAACCATCCGGGATTCTGCTCACACACCACCATTCTGATCATTTTGGAGTCGTCCCAGCCCTGCGAGCACGGACAGACGCACCTGTTTATGCCTCACGGGCATTCCCTGACGATGCATTTCGACCTGACCGGTTTCTGGAGGACGGACAGGTCATTGCCGGTCTTACCGTCCTGCACACACCTGGTCACGCGAGCGACCACCTTTGTTTCGCGAGACCTGACGGAGTGCTCTTCACGGGCGACCACGTTATGAGCTGGAACAGTTCGATCGTCAGCCCCCCTGACGGAAACATGCACGACTACTGCGCGCAGCTACAGCGGCTGATTGAGCGCGACGATAGGATCTACTGTCCGGGGCACGGACCTATACTCCGGGATCCGCAACCTTACGTCAAACGGTTGCTTTCCAACCGCATGCGTCGCGAGGCGGAGATCCTCGCCCACCTCTCAAACACCCCGGGTTCGGTCCAGAATATCGCCGCTTCCGTCTACCAGAAAACCGACCCACATATCGCAATGGCCGCAGAACGAAACGTTGCGGCGCATCTGGAGAAGCTGTTGTCTGAGTCGCGGGTGGTACAAGATGGCGGAGTCTGGAAATTAACATAAGACGCGTTATGCGACTAGCAACAAAACATTGAAATCATTTGAATTTCGCCCTCTACCTCCTCCCTGTGGGCGAACCTCTGGCGGCATCGGCTTTGCCGATGCCGCCTCTTTCACCGGGCTAGGATCGGATACGGCCGGTGCGTAGCGAGACGCTCTTGCAGCCAATCAATCCTTAAGAAAAAATGAAGGTACACAAGAACCAGTGAGTGTTAACAAGGAAGAAGCGGCTCCGGTCGCTCGACTGATCTGTAGTCGCATCAACCGGACGGTTGGCTGGGTTTATCGGTGGAACACGTCCGAGCTGTCGATCCTCTGGATCGGCGCCGCCCGCACCGCAGACCACATCGATCCACCTCTGCGCCCGGACATGCTTGCAGCTGCACAGGCCGTTACTTCGGATGAGGTAACACGCTTCCTGGAAAAGCTGTCGCGCGGGTGAACGATCTCATAATAGTCGCTCCATGTGCGATCGGCGGAATAATAGCGACAGACAAATTGACCCCCAAACAATAGTATATTATTGCAGGGTGCAGATTCGACCGTCAGCCGACTGAGTTCCTCGTCATGCGCAGTTTTCTTCGTCATTTTGCCTTCGCAACGATTGTGAGCACGGCTTCCCTCTTCGGCGCCTCGACCAATGCGTCGGCCCAGACCTACCCGATCGATTGCGCCATCCTACTCTGCCTCTCCGGCGGCTGGCCGGCATCAGAGCCCTGCTCCCGGGCGCGTGCAGAGTTCATCCGCCGGATCACGCCGTGGCCTGTCGAGCCCCCGCTGCAGATCTGGCGTTGCCCCATGGGGGCCTCCTTCAAACCTGAAGACGGTCCCGGTCGCACTCCGCGTGTCTTTGACATCCTCTTCTCCAACGCTGCTCCTCTGCCTCAGAGCCTTGCGGAATCTGACCCCGAGAAAGCTGACACCCTCTTGCCCGTCGTCCTGCGGTCGCAAGGTGTCCACCCCCTACCCCATCCTGACGGGTTCGCATTGCATCTGATCCAGGACCGCGCAGACATCGACATTAGTGGACCGGACTTCAATTTCGTCCGTTCTATCCGTGTCTACGATGTGCGTTACGCACGCCAAAACGAGTCCCGTGACAGCGATTGCAGCCGTTACGAATCCGTCCTTATCGGCACCTATGGAATCCAGGGCGATTTTTCCTGGTCTCGTTCGTCCGTCGCGGCGTTGCCCGAGGCCCATGTCGGCTTGGAACGTTGGGGCGATCATTGTCCCTCCATCTATCACCGCTCGGTCTTCGTCGACTGGCGCGACTACGAGGGCAATTACGGGTTCGAGCAGGTGAATTACTGAGCCGTTTGCCTCTGCGCCAAACCTGTACCAAAGACCGTGCATCGCAGCGCCCCATAACAATTCGTTTTTATCATTGCCCTTCGGTCCCACCGGGGCTTGATCTCGTCATACCGTCCGAGGCGACAAGCCAATCGCCTCGTCCTAAATCCGGTGATCGAGTTCCGTCGCCGCCTCGGCTGCCGCCAATAGCGTAACCGCATCGATCTGCAGAGCACGAGCGAGTACGATCAACTCAACCACGTCGACCCTACGCTCTCCGCTTTCCAGACGGGCGACGAAGGACTGGTGACATCTCAGACGCAAAGCGAGCTCCGCCCGCGTTAAACCAGCCACCTTCCGCGCCGCAATCAAAGCGTCGCGAAGTGCCTCATGTCCCGAACTCCTGATCGTTTTCGCCACGTGTCACAAACCTCTTGTGACAGGGCTAATCTACTTTATAGATTATCTAAAAAGTGGATAATGGGTATTTACTTGATGATAGAGACTCCGAATTGCTCGCCGCCGATACGGACGGTTATCACAAGACGGCGGCCCTTCGAAAAGGTCGCGGCCAATTCACTCGTCCATCAACTCCAGGAAACGCCCGTAGTCCTGGCTCACCTCCCGCGCCTCTTCGAACGCCCGGGCGCGCTCAACTTCAAGGCACCGAAAGTAGCTTTGGATGTCCTGGATGTAGAGTTCAAAGTCGCTGCGGATGAGATCGGCATAGTCCCGCGCGACTTCGGAATCGCTCGGCACGAACGGCCTGGGCGGCGGCAAACAGGACGTGGCGAAGGCTTCGCCCGCAAGGCACGCGACCATAAGTATAGCTTGTGTCATGGCCGACACGCACAACCTGAGGGCGTCTAAACCCCATATTTTCTTGATCAAATGCATGGGAACTGTCTATTCGTTAATTGAGCAAGAATACGCTTGTCGCATCAAAAGTTTATCTTGTGCGTCAATACTATATCATCGTATGACTTGGCTTCAACACCTGAAGCCCGGTCATTCGCCCTATTGGAGAACGTGATCCGGGTGATGGACCTAGAAAAAGAAGCCCCGAATGTGGTCACCGAACCCAGATTCCGCGATCTGGTCGCCAGCGGCTATCGCGTCGAAGTTGTCTGCAAGGAAGACGCCTTCAAGAAAGGCCCCAACTGGCATGGGGTCTGGATCATGCGCGCCGTCAGCGACGACGGAATCGAGAAACTTCTGGTTACGGCCAGGACCCGGACCTCGCGCAACGACATCAAGATCCGCGAAATCAAGACCGTCACCGGGGTCATCTCCTTCCTGCAAGGAATCGGTTTCTCACACGCCGACGTGCCCTTGGAAGAGGGCAAGCGGACGGTTCACAAGCTCTCCAGCGAAGAGATGGCTGCCAGCCGGGCTTAGCCTCCTTTTCTTTTCCTCCCTGGGCTTCCCGGCATCGGCAGACATGGTCCTGGTGATGGCGGGGGACGGCTCTCTTTCGCCGTCACGCCCCCAGGAACGGTTCGCGCGCAACTACAATGACGGGGTCGGCGTTGGCTCGACCTCAGACGGGTTGCGCATCTTGGGCGAAGAAAGCCGCTCCGAGGGACGTGAAGGGGTGCGCATCGCGGCCTTGGCCCCTCGCGCGCTCACACCACGCCCGGATATCCTCGCCGCGATCGAGGAGACCGGACTGCGCTACGCGAGCCACCCTGGGCTCCGTGCAGCCGATATCACAGTCACGGACTGGCTCCACCTCTATCGCGCCAATATAGAGATCGAGAGTGCGTACAATCCGAACGCCGTCTCCCATGTCGGGGCGGTCGGTCTCGGGCAGTTGATGCCTGACACCGCCCGTGCGCTTGGCGTTGATCCCAACAACTGGCGGCAGAACCTCGATGGCTCCGCGCGCTACCTCGCCCTGATGTTGACGGAGTTCGGCGATGCTCGTCTTGCGCTGGCCGCCTACAATGCTGGGCCCGACGCCGTGCGCGAGCATTCCGGCATTCCCCCTTACCGAGAAACCCAAAACCACGTCCAGCGGGTGCTGGCCGTCTTCAACCGGCTGGAAGGAGCGTCCCCATGAAGCCATTGACGAAATCCCTGATCACCCTTGCCGCTCTCCTCATCGTTGCGGCAGAACCGGCCCTGGCCCAGAGCATCGACCTCTCAACACGTTTCCTCTATGGCGAAGAGCGCAAGCTCGAGGAACTGCGCCAGGAGAAAAACCGCGCGCTGCGCGAGGTCGTTGCCGCCGGTGACATCTACGCGGCCATCCGCTTCTGCGTGGAGAGCAAGCTCAACATGATCGTCTCCGGCGGCACCTCGACGGGCAAGACCGTCGCGGCGCGCAAGATCCTCTCCTACGTTCCCGATGAGGAACGGATCGTCACCATCGAGGAAGCCGCAGAGCTTCTCCCCGCTCAGCCGAATGCGGTTACCCTGATCGCCAACCGCGACGCTGAATTCCAGTCCGCCGACGTGCTCCTGACCGCGACGCTGCGCATGCGGCCCGACCGGATCATCCTCGGCGAGGTCCGCGGAAAGGAGGCCATGACCTTCCTCGAGGCGATCAACACCGGCCATGGCGGTTCGATGACAACCCTCCATGCCGAAACCCCGCAGCTCGCCGTCCAGCGTCTCGCCATCGCCGCGCTCAAGACCGAGATCCCGATGGCCTACCAGGACATGGTCCAATACATCGAAAGCTCGATCGATGTGATCATCCAGGCGGGCCGCGAGGACGGCCAACGCGGCATCACCGAATTCTACCTCCCAGGAACCGATCTCAGCGGAGGCATGACCCATGAAGCGGTTTGAATACCAGATCATCACCTATCCGATGGACAAGAAAACCAGCCTGATCGCGATGCAGGACGATCTGAACGCACGTGGGAAAGAAGGCTGGGAAGTCGTATCGGTCAGCTCGTCAGAGTTCGCGAATATCGGGCATACGGCGTTTCTGAAGCGCGCCATTCCCTACGAAGGCGGCACATCATGAGGGCCGCCCTAATTGCTTTTTTGATTGCAGTTCCAGGACTGCCAGCAACCGCTGAGAGCAATTTCGTCCCGTCCCTCGACAGCGAACCGGATGTCTGCACTGAACGGCCCGCAGAGCCGGACTGGATGAAAAACATCGGCGTGCGAGAGGCCTACAAACGCGTGTTGGTCCAAGACATCTATCGGGCTCAGAATCTGGAACGGATCGTCGAAGCAGGCTCCTGCGCCTGCGACATTCGCTTTCCAAGCTGGGAAGCTGCGGAAACCGTGTTTCTCGAGCGCTTCGCCGCCGCCGAACGCTGGAAGATGCTTGAGGCTTCGGACAGGTACAACCGGCGCGCCAACGCTGTGAGACCGGAAGCGATGGCAATCTGCGAAGCCGAGGGCAACTGGTAGCGAATTATGAGCGTCGTCACCTACTTCGTCGAAACCTCGCAAGGCTACCTGGATTCCGCAGCCGAGACCCAGTTTGGCGCGGTGGCAGCAACGGTGGGCACTATGCTCGTTCTCGGGACGACGCTTGTGGTCATTCTGGTCTGTGTGAACATGATCTACCAGTACCGTGCCATGGACGGGCGCACTGCTTTCTGGCTCGCGGTGAAGGTCGGCCTCATAGGGGTGTTCGCGACAAATTGGGTGCAGTTCAACGCCTTCTCTTCCGCCGTGCTGAACGGAATCGACAGCATCGCCGGATCGCTTGTCGCCTCGGTCGGCGGCGGCACGCCCGGACCGTCGGGGACCTTCGCCGAGGAATTCGACCGGCTGATCGCCGAGCTTGGCGAATACCTGAACGCTGCTGGCTCAGAACTGAACTGGATGGCTGGTGCATTGCTTGACGTTCTTGGCGTGCTACTTCTCTCGATCCTTGGCGGGCTCGCGGCGTTTATTCTCGTGGCATCCCGGCTGATGATCGCGCTCCTGATCGGGATCGCGCCGGTCATGATCTTCCTCACCCTCTTCGAGGTGACCAAGGACTATTTCGCCCGCTGGCTTTCGGCGCTGGTGTCCTTCGCGCTTTATCCGATTGTTGTCGCCGGTGTCTTCGCAACGATCACCGGTGTAAGCGCCGCGCTCATCGGCGAACTCGGCGATCCCGAGGGCGCTTCCAATATCGGGGCGCTCATCCCCTTCTTCATGATGGTACTCATGGCCAAAGGGTTCATCATTGCCACGCCGTTCATTGTCCGATCCATCTCGGGGAACATCATGATGCCAGCACTCTCGGCAGGCCTTGGTGGAGCCTACGGGTTCGGTCGGGCGCTTGGGGGCAGCCAACAAGCTTACAATCGGTATCTGATTGGTGGGGCAAGTGGTGCAGAATACGCAGCACTTCGTGCGCGGCAGTTCTTCGGGGTGCAGACAATGCCGCAGAGGCCGGGTGTTAGCCAAACCGTTCCGACGAACCCTGACACTGGTTCGAGCAGCACAGGTGCGCGAATGCTGGCACAGTTGGCCCGCCTAAGCAGGCTGGGCCGAAGGTAGCATTGACCGTCAAAGGCTTCACCAGCGGGAACATGTTCTCTGCGAGCCCATACCTTTGCCTTCAGCAGAGCTCACGGCAAACTGCCTGAACGGATTTACCTTGGCACCATCTTGCCATGTCCGGGTGAAGTGGAACGGCATCCGCGCCGGTGTTGCTGTCTGGGACGTCTATCCTGTATCCCCTTCTTACATCAAAGCATTTGACGGCAAGCTTCCTTTGGGAAATTGCCGGTAACGGGCAGTAAATTGCCGCGATGTTCTCGTTGAATTTTTAACTTGTCACTTGACAATTTAAGAGGGTGGAGTATCTAAGGTGCCAAGGAAGAAGCACACATCAAAGGAAATCGAGGCCGTCATCCAAGAGCTCGAAGAGCTGGGATGGGACCTTATTGAGGGAAAAGGGCACGCGTGGGGGATCCTCCGATGCCCGGCCAACGATAAGGATTGCCGCTGTGGCGAGTTTTGTCAGATGTCTGTCTGGTCGACCCCGAAGAATTCACAGCAGTTCGCGAAAAGGATCCGACAGAAGGCTCTGGCATGCGTAAAGCTTCAGAAGAACGACGAAGGTAAATCCGATGGCTGAAGAATTCGAATTCGAACTGGTCTTTGCGCTCCCCGACGGGGAGCACGATGCGTTTGCGCTCTCCGACGCCATCTATGAGGCGGGTTTTGAAGATGCGCTCGTGGGTACCGGTCACGCCGGTCTGCTGGGTGTAGAACTGGAACTTGAAGGGGATGAGGCCGAGAGCGCGATCCTTGAAGCGGCGCGGGCGCTGATCAAGGCGTTGCCGCACGGCACAGTCCTGCGCGAGGTCCGTCCCGACCTGGTGTCTCTCGCGGATGTCGCCGAGAAGCTCGAGGTGAAGCGACAGGCGCTCCAGCAGCGCAAGATGCCCCTCCCAGTTGCGGGTGGCCTCTACCGCATCGATGAAATGATCGAGGTTCTGATGGAGGCCTCAAACCCGGCAAAGGGGCAGCGTCGTCCGCGTTTTAACCTGGCTTCCGCCGCGAAGTGGTTTCGTGCGGGCCCCGCGGCCCGCAGGGTGAACGCTCAGTTGACGATGCGTGAGATCGACCCTGCGACGATTGAGCGAGCCCCTCGACCAGAGCGCGACGATCCTGGTTTTCTTCACCCGTGACAATGGTCGACTCAAGGGCGTGGCCACAAGACGCCATCGCAACATTCTTTCGTGTCGCCCGCATGGCGGCTTAGCCAAGCCCGAATTTCTCGCCCGCCTCGCCGACATGTGGTTCCGAGCCGGACATCTCCGCCTCCAACCGCTCGAGATCACTCACGGCGTCCTGTACCCGGACGACATCGTCTTCTGTCGCAGCCACCACCTCCAGATCTGCTTGCCTCCCGAACTCCATCTCCAACTGCCGCTGATCGTCCGCAAGAACAGCGGCGCGACCGCGCCGAGGCGCTTGAGCCGAACCGGGATCAATGGGTGAGTTTCCACCGGGTTCCGTGATCCCCATCCTGGCCTCAAAATCGCGTTCCGTCAGACCTGACCCACGCGGAGCCGAAGGCATCGCCCGGACACTCAGAGGCAATTCCCCCATCGGAGGAACTGGGCCTTTAGGAAACGGCAGATCCCCCTCCTGCGCCGCGTGGATGCCTTTGAAAAACGGATCCTCGTAGTAAACAACCCGCTTCGCCCGGACCGGCATCTGCGCGTCCACGACCACCACAATCTCATCAAGCGGCAGACGTCGCGCCTCATCTTCCGGCAGGAGTGCGACCTCTTCTGTCCGCTCGGACTGGCTGCGTCCTTCGAACGGGTTCTTCCCGACCGCGCGGGAACGTGTGACCACGGTCTTCGTGGTCTTGCCGACGGCCTTGCTCAACTCCTCGACGGTCTTTTCGTCCGAGGGCGTCAGGTAGAGCTTGATCCCGGCATTGCCCTGCAAGGCGCGCCGCGTGTTCTCGCCGTAGATCTCGTCGATGGCCGGGATGGTCTGGGTGACCACCGCGAGATGCCCGCGATAGGCGCGCAGCACTTCGATGCTCTCGGCCACGATCGGCATATTTCCGAGCCGATTGAACTCGTCGAGCATGATCATGACCGGCCAGGGCTCGTCCGGACCCGGCTCCTTGTCCTGAAGCGCCGACAGCAGGTCCGAGAAGAAGAGCCGGATCAGCGGCGCCAGCGGTTTCACCATGAGGGGTTGGACGACGAGATAGACGCTGAAGGGCTTCTTGCGGATCGTCCGGAAGTCAAAATCTGAGGTCGCCGTCGCGTCATCTATCGCCGGGTTCTGCCACTGGTCCAAGCCGGACGTCATCAGGAGCGAGACATAGGAGGTCAGCGTGTCGTTGTTGGTCGAGGCCAGCCGCGTGAATATCAGCCGCGCCGCGGCGTTCTGGACCTCGTGGGCGCGCGCGAGATATTCCTTCTGCTTCTGCCCGCCCGAAGCGGCGATGCGGTAGATCTCCCCGAGCGTCGGTCGGCGGCGCTGGAACGCGAGTAGCCCGGCCGCGACGAAGAGATCGATCCCGCCCTTCAAAAGACCTTGCACCCGGTCGTTGTCGTTCTGCAGGAAGAGCGTGGCCAGGAGCTGCAGCTCCATCTGCTGGCGGGCCGGGTCTTTGAGCTCATAGATGCGCAAGAGTGGATTGTAGCGATGCGTGCGCCTGTCCTCCCAATCCGTGGGCGCGAAGCGGAACACCGCGTCACCCTGTGCCGCCCGGTGGCGGGCCGAGGCCTCGAAGCATTCGCCTTTCACGTCGAGCACGACCGCCGAGCCCTGCCAGCTCAGAAGGTTCGGAATGACGAAGCCGGTGGTCTTGCCGCGCCCGGTCGGCGCCACGATGAGCGCGTGCGGGAAGGTCCGGGAGCAGAGGAACGGTGCTCGGGAGTTGGGCTTGCCCAGCTTGCCGATGACAAAGCCGGTGCCGGGCGCGCCGAAGAAGCCATTCCGCTTCATCTCCCTCCGGGTCTGCCAATGGGTATAGCCGAAGCGAGTGAGGGCCGAGCCCGACATCGCCAGGCTCATCATGAGGCCCGCCACCCCGGCCCCGCCCATGATCAGGTTGATCAGGCGAAAATCATCGGGGCGGGCGGCCCCGATGGCGCGGTAGTTCTGGGCGATATAGAAGAAGTCGATCTCGGCCCGGAAACCCAGATCCCGGAACGTCACGACGGCCGAGGCGATGACATAGCCGATCGCGATAGCGACCAGTGTGACCAGCGCGACGCCGAGGGCGAGGCGGCCCTTCCCCACCCCTCCCATCAGTGCGTCTCCCCGCGCTCGGTCTCGCCGTCGACAAGATCGGCGCGGTGGAGCTCGAACTCGCGGTCGGCGATCTCCTCGACGACGACACGGGTCGCCTCGCTGTTGGCGGTGGCCGCGTCCGACTGGAGATAAGTCTTGGCGGCGTAGAGCCGGTCGAGACGGTCTTCGATCTGGGACTTCAGCACGTCGACATCCCCGTCCCGGAGCCGCTCGATCTGCGCCGCGTCGAGCTCGCGCTCGACGGCGTCGCGGTAGGTCAGTCGCTGACCGTCATCCTGGAACGGCGACTGCAGATTGCCGGCCCGTTCATGGTCGACGACCCGCCGGATGTCCGGATCGGCGATCGGTGCCCCCTCGACAGCGTCCCCCTCGCGCGCGTCCGAAAGCCGCCCGTCGCGCAGGTCGAGCGCCACCTCCCGCAACTCGTTGTCGCGGCGGACCTGGTTGAGGGCCTCGGTGTCGCGCAGATCGGTGACGGAAGCATAGGTCGCGCCAAGCCCGCGGGCGAGATGCGACGGCATATCGGGATAGCGCGCGCGGAACTCGTCCGTGACGGCATCCGCAACGGGGGTCCGCGCGTCGCGACCTTCCATGATGCGGTCAACCTCGCGGGTGATCTCGCGGGCCCGGGCCTCGTCGGTGATGCGCTCCCGGTAGGGCTCGGACCGGTCGATCACGTCGCCCGGGCGCGCGAGCAGTTCGGGATGCGCATCGAGGTAGCTGCGTTGCTCTTCTTCGATACGCCGCTCCGCGCGGGAGACGATCTCCCACTCCCGCGCCTCGATCTGGTCTTCGGTCAGACCTTCCGAACGCATGTCCTGGCGGATCGTGCGCTCCATGTCCTCAGTGGCGTCCCGATGATAATGGACTTTCTCCGTCACAGTGCGATCTTCCACGACACCGTCTTCGCGCAGGACCCCTGCCCGCTCCAGCGCGACACCGAGCTGGACATGGGCCCGATTGAGGGTCTCGCGCGCCGTCTCCAGATCCGCGCGGCGCTCGAGGTTGAGACCGTCCCTCTCCGCCACCCGCGCCAGATCGTCAGCGATCCATTGCCGCTCGAGCGCCGCGTTCTGCGCGCCCGTCTCCATCCGCGCGACGACGACGGACGAACTGATCCCGGTCCCGCGCAGCGCGGTGTCGACCTGCGCCCGCACCTCGGGGTCGCGCAACCGGTCGAGCCGCGCCGCATCGATGTTGGTCTCGGAATAGACCCCGCCCTCCGAGGGCTTCTCGGTCAGTGTCACGGAGCGCAGCCCCAAGGGCTGCATATGCGCGAGCCGCGACTGGATCTCGTTGAGGCTGCGCTCGAGCCTCGGCCGTTCGGTCTCCGGCTTCGCATCAATCATGCCCTGGACGCGCGCGACCTGATCGGCATAACGGGTCCGCAGATCCTCGAACGATTGCTCCTCTGCCATGTAGATGCCTCCTTCCAAATTCAGCTTGCCGCCCTTGGTCAGAAGCTCTCCGGACCGGAACAGCGCATCGGCGATGTCCTCGCGGTTGTCCGCAGAGGCCTCGGCGGCAAGCGAGTGATAGATGATCCGTGTATTGGCGATCTCTTCGAGGGCGCGATCAAGATCGGCCCCGACCCGTGGCCGCGGTTCCGCGGCCCGCCCCTCAACCTTGGCCGCATAGACCTCGCGGGGGCGCGGCGGGTAGTGCACGACACCTCGGTCGAGCCGCCGCGTGGCCTCCAGACGCACGCCGAATTTCTCGGCTTCCTCGACCATGGCGAGGCGGAAATCGTCGTAGTTGAACCGGTGATCCCGGCCCAGGAAGAAGAACTCTCCCTCCTGCGATCGGCGGTTCAAAACTATATGGGCGTGCGGATGGTCCCGGTCCTCATGCACGGCAATAATGTAGTCGAAATGCCCCTCGTCCGACTGGAAGAACCGCTCCGCGACATTGGCGGTGATGTCACGAACATCCTCACCCCGAGTGCCGATCGGATAGGACATGAGCATGTGGGTCGTCTGCCCGAGCTTGGGCTTGAACCCCGCACTCCAGCGCTTGGCGAACCGCTCCGTCAGGTCCTTGATCTCCGATCCCTCAAGCCTCGTCTTCCCATCCAGGAACCCGCTGCTGTCCACGATATGCGAGGACTTCGTGGTGAGGTAATCGAGCTGGTTCATCAGCTGCGATTTGGTATGCGTGCCACCGCCACGGATCGCCTTGAAGACCGCTGCACGATGCCCAGCTGCGGCCCGCACGAGCTGCCTCTGCCGGGACGCCTGCAGCCCCTGCATCGAGCCCCGGATGCGGCTCCAGCCATCCCGGAAGATCTCTCCGGTGACGTCATGGACGGCATCATTCAGCCGCATGGGCGAACTCCCTCAGAGCGGCAGTGGCGGCGAGCCGCATCCCATCCCGACGACGGCGCAGCAGCAGATCGATCTCGTCAGCGGAATCAAGGATGAACCGCGCCAGCCCACGCATCTGCGCGAGGCGCAATTCGGACAACTCTGCGTTCGCTGCGGAGCCTTCGCCCTGCTCCGCGCGGCTGGCTTTCACCATCTGCTTGGCGATCTGCACCACGCCGTTGCCGACCTCGTGCAGGGAGGCCCGGTAGCGCGCCATCTCAGCCGCCAGCTGCGCGTCCGGAACGAAGGTTCCCCCCGCCGCCTGGATCAGCCGCCGGACCCCCTCCGTGCGGGTCTCGATCCCCGCCGCCGCCAGGACCTCATCCAGCGCCCCAAGCTCTTCAGGGGTCAGTTTCACCGTCACCGCGGCCGTCGCCACGGCCGCATCCTTCTGGCGTTCTTCGTCCGCCTTCAACGTGTACTGGATGGCCCGCGGCGTGACCCCGAACCGCTCCGCGAGCACGGAAGTCCCCACACCTTCTCCGGCCTCACGGACAATCTCCGCCCGCTCCGTCTGTGTCAGTCTCTTGGTCCGGCTCATGCGAAGAAAGCCCCCCTATTTCCTGCCACCTTCATTCAAGGTCGCTCTCATCATACGAAACTATATTTAGAGGTCAATGCAATATTATTGTAGATTGCCCCCCTGGCGACCTTGAATTCCGCTTCGAGCCGAGCACCACAGGTGTGAGGCCCGGCCCGAAGGGCCCAGAAAACCCAACCATCTCCAACCGCACCTCGGCCGCCCGTTGTCATGCCCGCGCCCGAGGGTCTGGCCGAACACGGACCCGTGTTCGGACGGAAGCGAGGGGCGGCGCATCTCTTCACCGACGGGGCTGGCGGACAGGGTCAAGGGCGGCCAGATTTGGCCCGCCAAATCTCTGCCGGAAAAACCGGCGGGCGCAGCCCGACTGTTATTCCGGATGGCCCCCTTGAGGCTGACCGGCAGACCTGTTCCAGGCAATCTCTGATATCCCCCGTCAGGACCGCTCGCGGTCCTGCCACCCTCCCGGGGACACCGGCCGAAGGCAGGGGTTCCCGGTCCTGGCGCAGCCTTCCCTGAAACCGGGAAAGGGCCGCCCCTAGGGCGGCCCATCCTCGTGGGAGGATTACTCCTGCGGCTCCTTGGAGCTCGGCGGGAACATCACCAGCTCCTGGACCGCGACGGGGAAGTCGAGCTTGAGGCTGAAGAACTCCGAGCCGTCCCCGTTGCGGGTGTTGCGGAACATCGCGCCGACGCGCTGGAAACGGGTGCGTTCATTGCCGTCGTTGTCGGTGAACTTGACGGGAACGGTGGCGACGTAGTGGTTGGTCATTTGGGTCTCTCCTTTTTGCGATAGGGATCACCCGGCACGGGGGGCAAGGGAGGTCCGCAAACACAAATGCGGAGGGTCCGCGCGCCCCGCGCGTGGAAACCGTATTTGTGTTTGCCGGAGCGTGAGCGGAGTAAGCGCCGTCTGGACCCCACGTTGCTGCTGATGGCTTCGGCTGCGAGGTGATCTCCATCTCATGATGGGGAGTGCGTTTCGCAATGTGCGCTACAAATTCGTTTCTCAAATCGCTGGGGGTCGAGATCTATGCGTCGGGTCACCGCCGTTGGCCGGATGAGGCAAAGGCCTTGGCTGTCTCGATGACCCTGGAGGCTGGTGCCACGGTGAATGCCGTGGCGGAGCGGTTTGGCATTCTGCCCAATCAGCTCTCGGCTTGGCGACGAGAGGCCAAGCAAGGCAAGCTTGTGCTGCCTGCGGCCGAAGTCGAGGAACCTGTCTTTGCACCTCTCGTCGTTTGCGAGGTCGCCGAGGAGGAAGCGCATCCGAAGGTAGCATCGCAGGCGGCCCCGATCAGGATCATTCGGGGTGCTGTCGTGATCGAACTCGCGCATGACATCCCCGCGGCCCGCATTGCCGAGATCGTCCATGCGCTGGAGGCGCATCCATGCTGATGCCCTCGCAGGGCGTGCGGATCTTGGTGGCGACGAAGCCGGTCGACTTCCGCAAGGGGCATGACGGTCTGGCGGCGCTGGTCCAGTCGACGCTGGCCGAGGACCCGTTTACCGGCACCGTCTTTGTCTTCCGCTCGAAGCGGGCCGACCGGTTGAAGATCCTGTTCTGGGACGGCAGTGGGCTCGTGATGGCCTACAAACGACTGGAAGAAAGCACCTTCACCTGGCCCGCGATCCGCGACGGGGCCATGACGCTGAACCGGGCGCAGTTCGAAGCCCTGTTTGCCGGGTTGGACTGGCGTCGGGTGCGGTCTCTGGAGGTGCGACGACCGGCTGTGGCAGAGTGACTCGGCCTCGGGAATGCCCGGGCATCGGCGCCCCG
>NZ_CP126152.1:0-72013 GCF_030126985.1 Sagittula sp. MA-2
TTCTCGGCGCTGTCGGCGCAGAGGATCTTCAGGCAGAGCTGTGCCACCGGGTGCACGCGGGTCGCGCCCCCGACGATGCCCAGCGACAGCGGCAGCTCGATGGTCCCGGCCAGATCGCCCTCGGCGGTCTTCTCCCAATGGGTGAGCGGGCCGTACTGCCCGCCCTGCGCGGCATAGGCATGGGCGCCGGATTCGATGGCGCGGGTGTCGTTGCCGGTGGCCAGCACGACGGCAGAGATGCCGTTCATGATGCCCTTGTTGTGGGTCGTCGCGCGGTAAGGATCGGCCTCCGCGAACTCGGCCCCCAAGAGCATCGCCTCCACCACCTCCGGGCCGCCGATCTGGTCGGCGGGCCAGACGGCGCGGGCGCGGGTCAGGCGGCGGTCGGCGAGGTTCGACAGGATCCGCAGCAGGGGCCGCGCGCCGGTCCAGCCCGCCAGCACGGGCGCCACCCTTTCGGCCATGGAGTTGACCGCGTTGGCGCCCATCGCGTCCAGCGTGTCGACCACCAGATGCACGATCACCATCGTGCCGGAGCGCGCCTCCACCAGCCGCACGTCGACCTCGCGCAGGCCGCCGCCAAGCGAGGTGAGCTGCGGGTCGACCTCGTCGCAGATGGCGCGGATCTCCTCGGTGCGGCCGAGGATCTGCGCGCGGGCGTTGCGCGGATCGCTCAGGCCGCAAAGTTGCACCTGCGCGATGGTCAGCGAACCGGAGTAGGAGGTGAAGAACCCGCCGGTGTCCCGGCAGCGCTTGGCCGAATTGCAGACCGCCGCGATGACGGAGCTTTCCTCGGTCGCCATGGGCACGAGCATCTCTTCGCCGTCGACGATCATGTTGGTGGCGAGCCCGAGCGGCACCGGCATCACCCCTATGGCGTTCTCGATCAACCGGTCGACGAGGCTGCCCTCGATCGGGCCCAGATTGTCGAAAAGCTGCAGCGCCTCGGCATTGCCGCCAAGCCGTTCGGCGAGGATGCCGATGCGCTCTTCGCGGCTGGCCTGAGCGAAACCGGGCAGGCGGGACGTGTGGTCTGTCATGGGAGTCTCCTGCGAGGGAAAGGCGGGGTCAGCCGCGAATGAGATAGCCGCCGTCCACGGGGATCGCCGCCCCCGTGATGAAACGAGCCGCCGGCGAGGCGAGGAAAAGCACCGTGCCGGCCATTTCCTCCGGCAGGCCCCAGCGACCCAGCGGCGTGCGGGAGGTGACGCGGGCGTCGAGCCCGGGCATGTCCTTGCGGGCCTGCCGGGTCAGCGGCGTGTCGATCCAGCCCGGCAGGATGGTGTTGGCGCGGATACCTTCCGACGCCCAGGACACGGCGAGGCTGCGGGTGAACTGCACCACTCCGCCCTTGGCCGCGGCATAGGCGCTGGTGGCCTCGTTCGCGAGCACGGACATCATGGACCCCACGGTCACGATGCAGCCGTCGCCGCTTTCCTTCAGCAGGGGATAGAGCGCGCGGCAGGTCAGGAAGACCGAGGTCAGGTTGGTGTCGATCACCGCTTCCCAGTCGTCGAGGGTCAGGTCCTCGGGCCGCATCCGGCGGTTGGTCCCGGCGGCACAGACAAGCGTGTCGAAGCCGCCCAGAAGCTCGGTCACGGCCATTTCCAGCCGCGCCGCGTCGTCTTCGGAGCCGGCATCCCCGGCGACGAAATGCACCATGCCGTGGGACGTGAGGGCAGCGAGCGCCTCGGCGCCGCGCGCCTCTGACCGGCCGGTGATGATCACCTCCACACCGGCCTCGAGGAAGGCCCGCGCGATGGCGAGGCCGATGCCGCTGGTGCCGCCGGTCACGACGGCACGGCGGCCTTTCAGGTCGAACAGGTCTGACATGGACGTCCTCAGTTACCGAGCGCCGCGGGCAGCCACAGCACGAGCGAGGGGAACAGGATGCAGAGCATCAGCCCGAAGATCTGGATCAGCACGAAGGGCACGATGCCGCGGTAGATCTGGCCGATGCCTAGTTCCGGCGGCGCGATGCCCCTCAGGTAGAACAGCGCGTACCCGAAGGGTGGCGTCAGGAACGATGTCTGGAGGTTGACCGCCACGAGCACCGCGAACCACGTCAGGGTGATGCCGGAGTTGCCCAGCCCGAAATCCAGCCCCGCGATGATCGGCGCAAAGAGCGGCAGCACCACGTAGGAGATCTCGATCCATTCGAGGAAGAAGCCCAGCACGAAGATCAGCGCCATGATGAGGAACAGCGTCTGGTAGGGACCGGAAGCGATGGCCATCACCGCGTCCTCGATCATGTAGTCGCCGCCCACGCGCTTGAAGATCGCCGAGAAGACGGTGGCGCCGATGGCGACCGACAGGATCATGGCGCTGGTGAGCGCGGTTTCCTGCACGCATTCCACAAGGTTCTTGCGGGTAAGCTGCCCCATGAACGCGGCGAGCAGCGTGGCCCCCAGCGCACCGATGGCGGCGGCTTCGGTCGGGGTGGCGACACCCGCGACGATGGAGCCCAGGACGCCGAGGATCAGCAGGACCGGCGCCACGAGGTGCTTGGCCAGCGTGACGATCAGTTCGCCGATCGGGGTGGCCTCGGACTTCGGCGCCGGGGGTGCCTTCGACGGGTCGAGCCAGGTGGTCACGAGGATGTAGGCGGCATAGAGCCCGCCCAGCACGACGCCCGGGATCACCGCGCCCATGAACAGGTCACCGATGGAGATCGACAGGATGTCGCCCACGAGGACCAGCATGATGGAGGGCGGGATGAGGATGCCCAGCGTCCCGGCGGAACAGATCGTCCCGGCGGCCAGAGACATGGAGTAGTTCTGCTTGATCATCACCGGCAGCGCCATCAGGCCCAGCATGACGACGGAGGCCCCGATGATCCCGGTGGAGGCCGCCATGACGACGCCGACGATGGTCACCGACAGGGCAAGCCCGCCCGGCCTTTGCGCGAACATCTTTTCCAGCGACAGCAGGAGGTTCTTGGCGATGTCGGATTTCTCCAGCATCAGGCCCATGAACACGAAGAGCGGCACCGCCAGCATCAGCCAGTTGGTCAGCGTGCCGGTGAAGATACGCGACGAGACCGTGTTCAGGAACAAGAGCGGCACGTCGCCGATGAAGGTGAAGAGGATGCCGACACCCGCCAGCACGAAGGCGACCGGGTAGCCGGAGAAGATGCCGGCGATCAGCACCCCGACCATGGCAAGGGGAAGCGCATATTCAGCCATTCCGGTCCTCGTGTTCTGGGTGGTCTGCCGGCGTGGGCGAGAAGATGCGCCCGAGATGGATCAGGATGCGGCCGATCCCGGTGATTCCGAGAAAGACGAACCCGAGCGGCAGGAACGCCTTGATCAGGTAACGGTCGGTCAGCCCGCCGTAGTCGGAGCGTTCGCCGGTGTTGAAGGAAAACTCGACGAAGCTGAGGCTCAGCCAGCCGATGATGACGCAGAAGGGCAGCAGGAAGATCACGTCGGCCAAGAGGTCGAGCACCGCCCGGCCGCGCGTCGAGAGCTTGTCATAGACAAGGTCCACCCGGACGTGCTGATCCCGTGCGAGGGCATAGGACATGCCCAGCATGATGATGATGGCCAGAAGATGCCATTGCAGCTCGGCTAGGCCGGTCAGGGTCAGCTCGGTGCCAAAGAGCGGCAGGTCGGTCTGCCACGTGGCGATCTGGCCCACGTGCATGAGCGATCCGATCACGGCCACGAGCACCAGCGCGATCATCGGCAGCAACAGCCACGCCGCGGCGCGTCCTGGCCATGCGCCCGTTTGCACGAGCGCATGGCCGACGCGCTCCAGTCTGGAACGCGAAGTCATGGCAGGATCAGTCCGCTGCGGGGATCTGCTGCAGGTCGTTCCAGACCTGCGCCTTGGCCATGTAGTCCTGAATCGACTGGTACGCCTCGGCGACGATCGGGTCGGCGGCGGCTGCCTCTTCCAGAACTTCGGTGGAGGCTTCGCGCAGCGCGGCCAGAACCTCGTCAGGGAAGCGCTTGGTCTCGACGCCCATCGCGCGGAACTCCTCGATGATCTCGCCCTGCGGTTCCGGTGCGGCGGCCAGCGACCAGGTCACGGTCGCCTTGCAGGCGGTCATGATCTGCTCCTGCACTTCCTCGCCGAAGCCGTTCCAGACGTCCATGTTGACGATCAGGGAGTTCCAGCTTGCCGGCTGGTGCCAGCCCGGGAAGTAGTAGTACTTCGCGATCTCGGCAAAGCCGAGCGACTTGTCCACCACGGGCAGCGAGAACTCGGTCGCGTCGATGCGGCCGCGCTCGAGCGCGACGTAAAGCTCGCCGCCGGGGATCAACTGGGTCGATGCGCCCAGCTTGTTCAGCACCTGGCCGCCCATGCCGGAAATCCGCATGCGAAGGCCCTGCAGGTCCTCGACAGTGTTGATCTCCTTGTTGAACCAGCCGCCCGGCTCGGGCGCGGTGACATGGCAGGGCAGCAGTTTGACGTTCAGCGGCGTGTAGGCCTTCTGGACGATCTCCATGCCGCCGCCTTCCCACATCCAGCCGGTGAACAGGTCCGGGCCGGGGCCGAAGGGCATGGCGCCCGCCAGCGCGGCAACCGGGATCGTGCCACCCCAGTAACCGATGAAGTCCCAGCCCGCCGGGATCGCACCCGAGCTGACCTGGTTCAGCACTTCCAGCGCCGGGACGAGGTCGCCTGCACCGTGGACGCGCAGTTTCACCTCGCCATGCGTGGCAATGTCGATGTTCTTCGCCAGAACTTCCGCGCCCTCACCGAGGAACGGCATGTTCTTGGGGAAGGTGCTGGCTACGTCGAGCGTCTCGGCCTGCACGAAGCCGGCAGTGGAAATGGCGAGCGCTGCAGTCAGTGTCGCAACAGTTTTCAAGTCGTGTCCTCCCAAATGGGTCCGCCCGGTGTCTCCTCCCCGGGTCGGACAGATCTGATTCGCCCTCCGAAAAGGGCGCTGGCATCGCAGGTTTTCCTTGCCCCGCTTGACTTTGTCCGAGGCGCTCGGCAAACTGCGATCACAGATCAACGATAACCAAAGGGCGCCACGATGCAAGGCGATTCCGTAACCGGCCTCGACTCCATTTCAACGCCCCTCCAGCGCGACAGCCTTCAGCAACAGATCTACAACAGGCTCTTCAACGGGCTTGTGACAGGTGCCTACCTGCCGGGTGAGGTCATCTCTTCGCGGCGGATGGCGCAGCAGCTTGGGGTCAGCGCGATGCCGGTGCGCGAAGCGCTGACACGGCTCACCGCCGAAGGTGCGCTGGAATTGACGAGCAGCCGGACACTGCAGGTCCGCACGCTCACGCCGGAAAATTTCGACGAAGTCACCGCCATCCGCATCGCCAACGAAGGCATGGCCGCCGAACGCGCCGCGCGGCAGGTCACCGCGGGCGACATCGCCCGTGTGCGCGCCCTCCACAAGGAGCTGTCGCGCGCCGCGGAAGGACAGGAGACCGACCGCTACCTTGCCGCCAACGCCGCCTTTCACGGCGGGATCTACCGCGCCGCGCACTGGCCGCTTCTGATGGACATCATCAAGCGGCTGTGGCTCACGGTCGGCCCCTCGATCCGGGTCAGCGTGCCGGATCACCATCACATGGCGACCTCGATGACGTTTCACGACGCCGCGCTGACCGCGCTCGAAGCGCGCGATCCGGAGGGGCTCCGGACCGCCATCGTCGAGGACATCCGCACCGCGGCCATCGACATCCGCGCCCGGCTCGAGGAAGAGGCCCGCCCGGCGCCGGGCCATCAGGGCGGCTGACGCCGTCCCGGCCATCGCGCCGGACATCACCACAGGGAGGACACCACAATCATGAGCATTCTCGGATCATTGACGCCTGCGAAGGGCCTGCGCGTCCTGATCACCGCCGGGGCGGGGGGCATCGGTCAGGCCATCGCCCGCGGCTTTGTCGAAACCGGCGCCCGCGTCCACATCTCGGACATCGACGAGGCGACGGTCAGTGCCGCGACCGGCGGCGCGATCACCGGCAGCGTGGCCAACGCCGCCGACGAGGCGCAGACGAAGGCGCTGTTCGAGGAAGCGCGCGACCAGATGGGCGGCCTCGACGTGGTCATCGCCAATGCCGGCGTCGCCGGGCCGACCTCCCGCGTGGGAGAGATCAGCCAGGCCGACTGGGACGAATGCCTCGAGATCAACCTGCGCGGCGCCTACCTGGCCGCCCGATTCGGCGAGGCCGAGCTGAAGGCCAACAAGGGCCTGTTCATCGCCATGGCCTCGGTCGCCGGGCGGCTGCCCTACGCCTTCCGCACACCTTATGCCGCGTCGAAGTGGGGCGTGATCGGCCTGGCCAAGAGCCTCGCCACCGAGATGGGCCCCGACGGCGTACGCGCCAACGCGATCCTTCCCGGCATCGTGAAGGGGCCGCGCATCGACAAGGTGATCCAGGCCCGCGCCGATCAGGTGGGCGTGTCCTTCGAGGAGATGCGCGAGCAGTACCTCGCCAAGGTTTCGCTCCGCCGGATGGTGACGGCGGAGGACATCGCGGCCATGTGCCTCTTCCTCGCCAGCCCGGGCGGCAGCAACGTCTCGGGGCAGGCGCTCAGCGTCTGCGGCAACGTGGAGACGCTGTGATGGCCGCGTCTTTGATCGCGATCGTCGGCAGCGGCCTGATCGGCTGCGCCTGGGCCGTGACCTTCGCCCGCGGCGGCTGCTCCGTCGCGATGTACGATGCGACGGTGGGGGTGGCCGCTGCAGCCCCCGACCGCATCCGCGCCATGGCCGAGGAGATGGCCGCAGCCGACCTGCTGATGGGAGAGACACCGGATGCGGTCGCTTCCCGCATCCGCGTGGCGACCGACCTTGCCGACGCGTTGAAGGGCGTTTCCCATGTGCAGGAAAATGTCCCCGAAAAGCTGGAGATCAAGCAGGCCGTCTGGGCAGACCTCGACCGGCTGGCGCCCGAGGATGCGGTGCTTGCCAGCTCCACCTCCGCGCTGCTGCCTTCCGCCTTCACCGAGGGGCTGGCCGGGCGGCACCGCTGCGTCGTGGCCCATCCGATCAACCCGCCCAGCCTGATCCCTGCGGTCGAGGTTGTCCCGGCGCCCTGGACCGATCCGGAGGTGGTCGAACGCACCGCGCAGCTCATGGAGCGGGTCGGGCAGAAGCCCATCCGCATGAAGCGCGAGGTCGACGGCTTCCTGATGAACCGCCTTCAGGGCGCGCTCCTGCAGGAGGCGTTTCGCCTTGTTGATCAGGGCATCGCCGCGCCGGAGGACGTGGACATCGGCATCCGCGAGGGGCTGGCGCCGCGGTGGGCTGTGGTGGGTCCATTCGAGACCATCGACCTGAACGCGCCCGGCGGCGTGCGCGACTACGTCGCCCGCTATGCCGGTATGTATACCAACATGGCGCCCAGCCAGCGCGAGCCTGCCGACTGGTCCGGTCCCGCGCTCGACCAGATCGACGCCGCCCGGCGCGCGTCCGTGCCGCTCGAAGATATCCCGAAGGCCCAGGCCCGGCGCGACAGCCGCCTGACGGCCCTTATGCAATTCCTGCGCGGCCAGAGCCGCGCCTGAGATTTCCCCGGAGGAGAACGGGCATGCCCAGAACCAGCAACAAGATCATCATCAGCTGCGCCGTCACCGGCGCGATCCACACCCCCTCGATGTCGCCGCATCTGCCGGTGACACCGCAGGAGATCATCACCGACAGCCTCGCCGCCGCCGAGGCGGGCGCGACGATCCTGCACCTGCACGCGCGCGACCCGGAAACCGGCAAGCCCACGCAGGATCCGGACGCCTTCCGCGCCTTCCTGCCGCAGCTCAAGCAGGCCACCGGTGCGGTGCTGAACCTGACCACCGGCGGCTCTCCCCACATGACCGTGGCGGAACGGATGCGCCCGGCGGCCGAGCTGAAGCCCGAGGTGGCCAGCCTGAACATGGGCTCGATGAACTTCGGCCTCTACCCGATGCTGAACCGCTTCACCGAGTTCAAGCACGAGTGGGAACGCCAGCACCTCGAGAACAGCCGCGACCTGGTGTTCAAGAACACGTTCGCGGACATCCAGCACATTCTCGAGGTCGGCAACGCCAATGGCACGCGCTTCGAGTTCGAGTGCTATGACACCTCGCATCTCTACAACCTGGCGCATTTCGTGGACCGCGGGCTGGTGAAGGCGCCGTTCCTCGTCCAGACGGTCTTTGGCCTGCTGGGCGGCATCGGCGCGCACCCCGAGGATGTGGCGCACATGAAGCGCACCGCCGACCGGCTGTTCGGCGACGACTACGTGTGGTCGGTGCTGGGCGCGGGCCGCAACCAGATGAACGTCGCGGCGCAGGCAGCAGCACAGGGCGGCAACGTCCGCGTCGGACTGGAGGATTCGCTCTGGATCTCGAAGGGCAAGCTGGCGGAAAGCAACGCCGATCAGGTGCGCAAGGCGCGGCTCCTGCTCGAAGGGCTGGGTCTGGAGGTCGCGACACCGGACGAGGCGCGCGGCATGCTGGACCTCAAGGGCGCCGACAATGTCGCGTTCTGAAGCCTTCCCGGTTGTCGTCACGGGCGGCAGCCGGGGCATCGGGGCGGCCACGGTCGCCCTGCTCGCAGGACGCGGCCATCCGGTCGTGTTCTCCTACGCCTCCAACGACGCTGCCGCGGGGGCGCTCTGCGACCGCGTGGCGGAGGAGGGCGGTCAGGCCGTCGCCTTCAAGGGCGATGCGGCGGACGAGGGCGCGGTTGCCGCGCTCTTCGCCACCTGCGTCGACCGCTTCGGCGCGCCCGGCGGCGTCTTTGCCAACGCCGGCATCACCGGCCCGGCCTGCGGTCTGGGCGACCTTTCGCCTGAAGATCTGCGCCGGGTGCTGGATGTGAACGTCGCGGGCACCTTCCTGACAGCGCAGGCGGCCCTGCGCACCATGCCCGACGGCGGCGCCATCGTCCTGATGTCGAGCCGCGCGGGCCGTTTGGGCGGCGCGGGCGAATGGCTGCACTACGCCGCCAGCAAGGGGGCCATCGACACGCTCTGCGTCGGGCTCGCGCAGGAGGCCGGACCGAAGGGCTTCCGCGTGAACGCCGTGGCGCCCGGCCTGATCGAGACAGAGATCCACGCCGCCGCAGGCCGGGGCGACCGGCTGAAGACCGCCGGAACTGCCGTGCCGCTGGGCCGGACCGGCACGGCGGAAGAGGTCGCGCAGACGGTGGCCTGGCTCATGTCCGACGACGCCTCCTATATCTCCGGCACGATTGTCGACATAAGCGGCGGGCGCTGAGCGGCTGTCTTGACAACGGGGTGGCAATTTGCCACCTTTAGGGGCAGGAGGTGCCCCATGGCCAGATCCGTGAAATTCGCAGACGAAACGCTGGTGGAAGACGCCCGCGTCGAATCCGAACTGCAAAGCCGCTCGCTGGCGGGTCAGATCACCCATTGGGCCCGCATCGGCCGTGCCATCGAACGCTCCGGGACCTTCGACCACGCGCGGCTGTCGCGGGTCCTGGCCGGAGAGGCGGAGACCACGACCCTCACCGCCGAGGAAAAGGCCGTCTGGACCGAACGCTTCCTTGCGCGGATGGACGCACCCGGCCCCGGGGAAGAGGCGCACTTCGACGCGCTGCGCAAAACCGGCGGGGCCGTGGGCCTTGACGCATCGGGCACCATTGTCCGGGCGGAGCCGTCGCCCGGCGAATGACCCCAACGATGATCCTGCTGGCCGGTCCCAACGGGGCGGGCAAGTCGACCCTCTACCAGACCCGCGTGGCGCCCGCCTTCGCGGGTCCCTTCGTGAATGCCGACCAGATCCAGCGCGACGAACTGCGCGATCCCGGCCCCGAAGCCTCCTACGAAGCCGCCCGCATCGCCGACACCCGGCGGGCCGAAATCATCGCCCGGGGCGGCGACCTCGTGACCGAGACGGTGTTTTCCCATCCCTCCAAGCTCGACCTCTTGAGGGATGCGCAGGCGCGGGGATATGACGTCTGGGTGATGCACGTGGGCGTCGACAGCGCCGACCTCTCCGTCGCGCGCGTCGCCTTCCGCGTGGAGCAGGGCGGCCATTGCGTGCCGGAGGACAAGATCCGCGCCCGCTACGACCGGTCGGCGCCGCTGATCCGCGAGGCCGTGCGCATGGCCGACACCGGGCTGGTCTACGACAACTCGGTGGCCGGGCAGCCCCCGAAGCTGGTCCTGACCTTCCGGCGCGGCGCGCTGGAGACGGTGCGCCCGAACCCGCCGGGCTGGATTTGCCGGACCTATTCGGCGGACCTGAAGAGGCGCTAGTGCGGGTTTTCAAAGGTTTGCGGACGTCGGCATTGCCTGCGGTCCACCTCGAACGCACAGAGCCCCGTTCGCTGGCACCGGATAGCGACCGGACGATGCAGGGGACGGGAGTGGTAATTGCGACACAGAAATCCCGGCAATCCTTTCGCATCTTTAACTGATTAAATCACTCGGATAAGAGACGACTACTTGCTGCGCCATCCAGATTTCCGTGTCCAGACAGCTTCGCAGCGTCAAAAAATCACGAACCTGAGGGACATTGGAAATGCGCAGTCTGAGACAGCGGCCCGCTGCGGCCGCCCGAACTTCCGTGGGTCAACGAAACCTGATGGTCGGGACCTCCCTGACCGCCGCCTGCCTGGCCGGTTTCGCCTATGCCCAGGACACCGCCACTGACGGAGCCACGATCGTCCTGCCGACGCTCGAGGTGGAGACGACGGCAGAGCCGGCACCGGCTCCGGCCCGTGTGGCGCCCGCACCGCGCCGTACCGCTTCGGCCCCGCGCCGCGCACCCGCGCCGCAGGTCTGCACGCCGGAACTGGCGGGCACCCCGGTCTGTGCCGAGCAGGAGGCCGCAGAGGCCGCCGCTGCACAGGCAGCCGCCGAAGCCGCGGCCGCAGCAGAGGCGGCACGTCAGGCCACCGCAGGCACCAACCCGAACGCCGATCCCGACGCGCCGTTCCGCGCCGTGACCAGCGCGAACTCCAAGCTCAGGGGCGAGATCGCGGACATGCCGCGCACCGTGACAGCTGTCACGAAAGAGGTGCTGGAAACCACCAACACCACCTCCGTCCGGCAACTGGCGCGCAACACGCCGGGGATGAGCCTGGGCTTCGGCGAGGGCGGCAATGCCTTTGGCGACAACATCTACATCCGTGGCTTCAAGGCGAACAACGACGTGTACGTCGACGGCGTGCGCGATCCCGGCACCTCGGTCCGTGAGACCTTCGACACCGAGCAGGTCGAGATCATGAAAGGCCCGTCCGGGTCGGTCGGCGGGCGGGGCGCCACGGGCGGCACCATCAACCTGACCACGAAGCAGCCGCAGGACGTGGACTTTCAGCACTACTCGTTCGAGGCGACCAGCGCGGGCACCGTGCGGGCGACGGCGGACATCAACCTTGCCACCAACGACCGTCTGCAACTGCGGTTCAACACCATGCTGCAGGAAGGCTGGGTGGCCGGGCGCGACGACGTGCGCGACGACCGGCAGGGGGCGGCGGTGGCGCTGCGCTACAAGCTGACGGACGATGTGACGGTGGATGCGTCCTACTCCTTCACCCGCTTCGACCAGACGCCGGACTGGGGTGTGCCCTTCACCACCGGGCGTCCGGACGGCAAGACCGGCCCGGTGACGGAGTTCGGCGTCGATCGCGACACCTTCTACGGCATCTCGGATCGCGATTACCAGGAAGCCACCCGCCACGTCGCGACCGGGCGCGTGACCTGGGACATGGGCAACGGGTTGACGCTGACCAACACTCTGCGGGCCTCGGAAACGATCAACGACTACATCCTGACCGCACCGTCGAGCACGACGGAAAACGGGTCGAACGATCCGTCCGACTGGACGACCGGGATCAGTGACAAGTCGCGTTACCAGGTGACGGACGTGATCTCGAACACCACCGAAGTGACGGGCGAGGCCGGATGGTTCGGAGTTGGCCACAACTTCGTCGCCGGCGTGATGGTGCAGAAGGAAGAGGTGATGGCCGACCGCTATCCCGGCTCCACCGAGGACTTCCCGGCGGGTGGCCGCGGATGTACCGTCGACGTCGAGGACCCGGACACCTCGCCGTGCTGGGACGGCAACATGCCGTCGCGCAACCACGACAAGACCGTCACCGAGGTTCAGACCTTGTCGGCCTACTTCGTCGACCGGATCGAGTTCTCGCCGCAGTGGGCACTGGATGCGGGCGTGCGGGTGGACTCCTATGACATCGAGCGGACAAGCTCCGGCTCGACGCTCAGCCGTAACGACGTGATGTGGAACGGCAACCTCGGCCTGACCTACAAGCCGACCGAGGCGCTGACGCTGTACGGCAGCGCGGCCACGTCCACCACCCCGATGGGGGCAGAGGTCGCCGCGGGCGGCGGGTTCTACGGCGGTCTCGACACCGGCGGCGAAACGCTGAAGCCGGAACGCAACATCGCCTACGAGCTTGGCGCGAAATACGAGCTCATGGACGATCTGCTTCTGACGGCGGCGCTGTTCCAGACCACCAAGCAGAACGCGCGCGAGGACGTTGGTCCGCGCGGGTCCGCGGTCACGCAGGACACGCTTGAATACCGCCTGCGCGGGATCGAGCTGGGCGTTGCGGGCAAGGTCGACCGGTTCGGCCTGTACGGTGGCGCGGTGTTCATGGAGAGCGAGATCCTCGACTCGGCGGACTCCAGCGTCGTCGGCAAGGAACTGGCCACCATCGCGCACCAGCAGTTCAACCTGCTGACCACCTACGATGTCACCGACAGGCTGATGCTCGGCGTGCAGTCGAACTGGAAGGGCGAGGTCAAGCTGGGCTCCCTGGCGCCCAACGACAACCGGCTTCCGTCCTACTGGTCGTTCGACCTTGTCGGCTCCTACGACATCAACGACCGGATGGACGTGCGGTTCGGCGTGAAGAACGCGGGCGACGAGGTCTACTACGACACCGCCTACCGTTCGGGTGAACCCTTCACCTACGTCGCCCCCGGGCGCGAGGCATGGGTCGCCATCGACATGAAGTTCTGAGGCACGGGACTTTCACCGGCGGGGGCGGCCTTTGCGCCGTCCCCGCCACTCATCGTGGCCATTCATCGAAGAGGACGACATGCTCATCACCATCCCCGAGCTCTTCGCCAAGGACGAGGTGCAGGCGATCCGGGCAGAGCTGGACGCCGCCGACTGGCAGGACGGGCGCGCCTCTGCCGGGGCGCAGTCGCAGGGCGTGAAGCGCAACCGCCAGCTCGATCCTCGGTCGCAGGCGGGACAGGCCATCGGCCAGCGCATCGTGGAGCGGCTGCACCAGACGCCGCTGTTCCTGTCCGCCGCGCTGCCGCTGCGCATCCTGCCGCCGATGTTCAACCGCTACGAAAGCGGCGAGACCTTCGGCGTGCATGTCGACAACGCCATCCGGGTGAACCCCTTCAGCGGCGAGCGGCTGCGCACCGACCTGTCGATGACGATCTTCTTCTCGGAGCCGGAGGAATACGAGGGCGGCGAACTGATCGTCGAGGACCACTACGGCACGCAGGAGGTCAAGCTGCCCGCGGGCGACATGGTGCTCTATCCCTCGACCTCTCTGCACGAGGTGACGCCGGTGACAAAGGGCGCGCGGGTGTCGTCCTTCTTCTGGCTGCAAAGCATGGTCCGCTCGAACGAGCAGCGCACGATCCTCTTCGATATGGACCAGGCGATCCAGGCGCTGGCCGGGCGGGTCGGTGTCGATGACCCGGAGGTCGTCGCCCTGACCGGCATCTACCACAACATGATCCGCCAATGGACGGACGTCTGACCATGGATTTTCTGAACATACCGTATGTATACGCTCTGCGTGCAGAGCTGCTTGCCTGGCTGTCGGAGGCCGGTCAGGACCACATGTCGCCGGTCGGCATGTACCTTGCCGCCGACATCGTCGTGAAATCGGTGATGGTGTCGCTGGCCGTGGCCTCGGTACTGGTCTGGGCGATCTTCCTGGCCCGGGTCGTGCTGCTGATGCTGGCGCGGCGGCGGCTGGCGCGGAACTACCGCGCGCTCGACCGGGCCGGAACGCTTGAAACCGCCGCAGCGCGGTTCCGCAAGCGGCGCGGTGTCATGGGCGCCATGGTCCGGGCGGCTCTGGCAGAACGTCAGCGCTCAGGCAATGCGCCCGGGGCCGGCATCAAGGAACGGGCCGAAAGCGCGCTGTCGCGGGTCGAGGTCGGGGCGGCGCGCAGCCAGCAGCGCGGCTCGGCCCTCCTGGCGATCACCGGTTCCACCGCGCCCTTCATCGGCCTCTTCGGGACGGTCTGGGGGATCATGAACAGCTTCATCTCGATCGCCGAGACCAACACGACCAACCTCGCCGTCGTCGCCCCCGGCATCGCAGAGGCACTGCTGGCCACGGCCATCGGCCTTGTCGCGGCAATTCCCGCGGTGATCTTCTACAACCTGCTGGCGCGGATGCTGGGCGGGTACAAGGTCATGCTGGGCGATGCCTCGGCGCTGGTGCAGCGGACGCTGTCGCGCGACCTCGACCTGGCCATGCGGCCAAGGGTGGCGCGGCCCGAGGCCTTCGGCGACGTGGCGCAGCATCAGGCGGCGGAGTGATCCGATGGGGGCAAGGCTTTCGGGTGGCGATGACGATGACATGGCGGAAAACGCCGACATCAACATCACACCCTTCATCGACGTCATGCTGGTGCTGCTGATCATCTTCATGGTGGCGGCGCCGCTGTCGACCGTGGACATCCCGGTGGAGCTGCCGGTCGCCGTGGCGGAGGCGCCGCAGCGCCCGTCCGAGCCGGTGTTCATCACCCTGAAAGAAGACCTGTCGCTTGCCGTGGGCGAGGTGGAAACCACGCTCGACGCGCTGGTGATGGAGATCGGCATCGCCACCATGCTGAACCGCGACGAGCGGCTCTATATCCGCGCCGACAAGGCGGTGCCCTATGGAGAGCTGATCCGCGTGATGAACGTGCTGCGCGCCGACGGATACCTGAAGGTCGGGCTGGTCGGGCTGGACGAGGCCGCGACGCCCGAAGGGACAGAGGCCGGCGGCGCAGGGGAGGCCGTGGAATGAGCCTAGCCTACCGCGGGGCGGCGGGCCTTCTGCCGATGGTGGTAGCGGGCGTGGCGGTCAGCCTGGCCGTGCATGTCGCCTTGCCCGCGAGCCTCCTGGCCCGCGCACCGGAGCCGGAACCGGAGGTGCGGCGCGAGGACACCGGCGTGCAGGGCGCGATCATGTTCGACCTCTCCGACATCATCGCCGCACCCTCCGACGCAGGCGAGGACAGCACCGCCGTCGAGGAGGCGGTGGAGGCCCCGACCGTCACGGAATCGCCCGAAGCGGTCCATGCGGCGCGCGCGGCGGACGAGCCGATCCTCAACCAGACGCCCTACGAGGTGCAGGACGAGGAGCTGAAATTCGGCATCGCCACGCCCGAACCGGAGCAGGAGACCGAGGAGATCGCCGAAGAGGTCGCGCAGGACTTCGAGGAAGAACAGATCGACCAGGCCAGCCAGACCGGCGCGGTAGAGGCGGAGGCGTCGGAGGCTTCCGTCTCCGGCGTCGATGCGGAGGCGCAGGCCGAAACCGCGCAGGCCGAGAGCGAGGGCCTGACCGCCGAACAGATGGCCGAGATCACCGAATGGCAGAAAGCCGTCGTGCTGCGCATCGCCAAGGCCAAGGCCTATCCGCAGGCGGCGCGCAAGAAGGGGCTGGAGGGCGAGGTGCGCGTGAAGTTCACCATCGATCGCTACGGCGCCGTGACCGCGCGGGAGGTGGAGCAGTCTTCCGGAGCGGCCGTGCTCGACGAGGCCGCGCTCGAGGTCTTCGACAAGCTCGACCGGCTGCCGACGCCGCCGAACCACCTGACGGGCGACAGCTTCACGCTGGTCATCCCGCTGAACTACACGATCCGGAAAGGGTAGGCGGCTGGACGCAGGCGGGGGAGATGTCCTCCAGCGTCCGGCATCCCGCCAGGGCCATGGTCACTTCAAGCTCATCCCTCAAAAGGCGCAGCACATGGCTGACCCCCAGCGCGCCCGCCACGGCCAGACCGTGACAGACCGGGCGGCCGATCAGCACCGCAGAGGCGCCGAGCGCCAGCGCCCGGAACACGTCGGCGCCACGCCTTATGCCGCCGTCCATCAGCACCGGCACCGCGCCACACACCTGCGCCACGACGCCGGGCAGGGCGGAGATCGCCGAGGGCGCACCGTCCAGCACCCGCCCGCCGTGGTTGGAGACGATGACGCCCGCCGCGCCGGCGGTGACGGCCTGTGCCGCGTCACCGGCGTGCAGGATTCCTTTCAGCAGGACGGGCAGGGGGGCATTGGCGCAGAACCACGCCACGTCCTCCCAGTCGGGCAGAACATGGGCGACCCGGTCGAAAAGCACCGACTCGCCGTCCTTCAAAGGGGCGAACTGGGGCCGCGGCAGACCGTCGAGGTTCACGGCGCGGATGCCCGCGGGCAGGGTGAAACCGCTGGCGATCTCCGCGTCGCGGATGCCGTTCACCGGCGCATCGACGGTCAGGACCAGAGCTGCAAACCCGGCGCGGGCGGCACGTTCGGCCAGCGCCATGGTGGGCGCGCGCCCGGCCTGCCAGTAAAGCTGCATCCACTGGCAGGCGGTGCCTGCTTCGCGCACCGTCTCCATCGGCTGGCCCGCCTGGGCGCTGAGGCACATGCCGACACCCTGCGCCGTGGCCGCCGCCGCGACGCCTGCCTCGCCCTCTGCGTCCAGCACCGGCAGGTAGGCCATGGGGGCGATCAGCATCGGGACGTCGAGGCGTCGTCCGAGCAGGGTCCGCTGCGTGTGCCCGCCAGCCAGAGGCGCCAGCGCACGGGGCCAGATGCGGATCTGTTCGAGGTCGCGCAGGTTGGCCCGGCAGGTTTCCTCGCGCCCGGCGCCGCGCAGGAAATAGGCGGCGGTTGCGGGCGGCAGAAGGGCCTCGGCCCGGGCGGCGTAACCGGCCAGCCCGCCGGGCAGGGCGCGGGCCTGCTCGGTCATTTCGTCAGGATGAGCTTGCCGGCCCGTGTGATGCGGAGGGTGTAGACCTGACCGTTCAGCTCGATCTCTGCCTTGACGCCTCCGGGGATCAGGCTGCGGGCATCGTAGCGGGTGGTTCCATCGTCTGTGATCTCGGGTTGCGGAAGTTGGCCCTGGGGCATGTCACGATCCTTCGACAGGTCTTTTGTGCCGTCTTTTCAAATGCCTCACCACGGGTTGGCGGGCTTGTCCCGACCCGGATAGCCTAACTCGACAAAAATTGTCAATTAATTTGTCGCGCAGTCACCTTTGACGCCGCCGCGCCTGCCTTGCGTGCCGAAAGATCGGGCGCCGGACCTCAGGCGCGGTCGAAGGCGGCGCGCGCGGCGGCGATGTGGGGCATGCCCTGCGTAGCCCAGTCCACCATGGCCATGATGTGGGGCAGCAGGCCCTCTCCCAGCTCGGTCAGGCTGTAGCAAACGCTGGGCGGCTTGGTGTCGAAGACCTCGCGCCGGATGATTCCATCGCGTTCGAGATTGCGCAGCGACTGGGTCAGCATCCGTTTCGAGATGTCGGGCAGGGCGCGCAGCAGGGCGTTGAAGCGCACCGGCCCCTGCTCCAGCTCCATCAGGATCAGGACGGGCCACTTGGCGGACACGTGGTCCAGCACCTGCCGCACCGGGCAGTTGGTGGGATCGAATCCCTGTGTTTTCCAGTCCTGCAGCCGGTCGGTGACGGTCGATCCCATGGGCGGTTCCCTTTCTGTTACCTTGTCCCGAAAAACTGCCTCCTTTCGGGGCACGGGGTAAGTCTCTAAATGAGACCTGTATCCGATTCTATACCTGAAAGGAAAGATCATGACGAAGTATTTGGTGACCGGGGCATCGGGGCAGTTGGGGCAGAAGGTGGTCGATCACCTCGCCACGCTTGTGCCCGCAAGCGACATCGTCGTGCTGGTGCGCTCCGACTCTGCGCGCGAGGCGTTCGAGGCGAAGGGCATTGCCGCGCGGCAGGCCGACTACGAAAACGCCGAGGCGCTGCGCGCGGCCTTCGACGGGGTCGACCGGCTGCTGCTGATCTCGTCCTCCGAGATCGGCAAACGTGCCGCACAGCACCGCAACGTGATCGAGGCGGCAAAGGCCGCGGGCGTCGGGTTCGTCGCCTATACCTCGATCCTGAACGCCGAAACGGGCAGCATGGCACTCGCCGAAGAGCACCTTCAGACCGAGGCGATGCTGCGTGACAGCGGCCTTCCCCACGCGCTTCTGCGCAATGGCTGGTATTCGGAGAACATCGCCGGGACCGCACCGCAGGCCGTGGGCATGGGCCAGCACTTCGGGGCCGCGGGCGAGGGACGCTTCAACACCGCGTCGCGGCAGGACTATGCCGAAGCGGCGGCGGTGGTGCTGGCGGGCGAAGGGCAGGCCGGTGACGTCTATGAACTGGGCGGCGACAGCGACTTTTCCCTGACCGAATACGCAGCACTGCTGAGCGAAGTCTCCGGCAAGGACGTGGCCTATGTGAACATGGACCAGGCGGGTTATGCGGCCGCGCTGGTGGGCGCGGGCCTGCCCGAAGGGTTCGCCGGCATCCTGGCCGACAGCGACGCTAAGGCGGGGCAGGGCGCTCTGGCCACGCAGTCCCGCGACCTGAGCCGCCTGATCGGCCGCCCGACAACCCCGATGCGCGACACGCTGAAGGCCGTGCTGGGCTGAACGCCCGGCCTGTTCCGACGTCCGAAGGGCGGCCCTGCGGGGTCGCCCTTTTTTGCAGGGATCGGTCAGAGAAGGGCGGCGGCGCGGCTGTCCTCCACCGCGAAGTCGATCAGGGCGCGGATCTTGCGGGGCAGGCTGCGCCCTTCGAGGTAGACGGCGCTGACCTGGATCGCGCTGCCGTCGTAGCCCTCCATGACGGGCACAAGGCGGCCCGCGGCCATCGCCTCCGTCACGGCGAAGCGCGGGACGTAGCAGATGCCCAGCCCGGCGGCCGCCAGTTCCACCGCCGCGCGGGCGGAGTTGACGTGGAGCCGGCCCTGCACGTCCACCGCCTGTTCCCTGCGATCCTTCAGGAACACCCAGCGGCGCGGGGTGCGGCGGTTGGTGTCGAGGATGCAGGCATGGTGGCGCAAGTCGTCCGGGCTGGCGGGGGCACCCTGCGCGGCGATGTAATCGGGGCTGGCCGCCACGACCGAACGCATCTCTCCCAGCTTGCGGGATTTCAGCGACCGCATGTCCGACTGCCCGACGCGGAAGGCCAGATCGATCCCCTCGCTGGCGAGGTCGACAAAACCGTCGTGCAGCCGCAGGTCGAAGGTCAGCTCCGGATTGCGGGCGGCGAAGCGGGCCAGCATGTCCGCCACGTAGACCTCTCCGAACGTGACGGGGGCCGAGATGCGGATGACGCCGGTGAACCCGCGCGAACTGTCGGAGACCTCGGCCAGAAGCGCGTCGAGATCGTCCAGCAGCGCGGGGGCACGGGCCAACAGGTCCTCACCCGCAGGGGTCAGCCCGACCTTGCGGGTGGTGCGTTGAAACAGGCGCACGCCAAGGCGGCCCTCAAGCTCTGCCACGTATTTCGAGGTCAGCCGGTTCGACACGCCAAGCTGATCGGCGGCGGCAGTAAAGGAGCCGGTCTTGGCCGTGGCCACGAAGGCCTTGAGCTGCTCGACAATGTCCATGACGGGCCATTCGGAACATAGCGGGGATAGTCATTCAATGATGACGCCATTTCGTGGATGAATGGCAAGTCCTAGATTGTGGTCAACGCAGATCGCCGGCGGAAAGGATTGCCGGAAGGCGCCCCCGCACGGCCCTGCAGAGGAGAGAGACCATGACCGCGACCCGCACGCTCGACGACCTGAAACAGGGGCTCGCCCCGTCCGACCGGATGCCGGTGGTCTTCCTCGGCCACGGCAGCCCGATGAACGCCATCGAGGACACCGCCTACAGCAGGGCCTGGACCGAGCTGGGCCGCGCGCTGCCGCGACCGAAGGCGATCCTCGTGGTCTCGGCGCACTGGATGACGCGGGGCACGACGCTGGTCGACGTCTCGGCCATGCCGAAGACGATCCACGATTTCTACGGCTTCCCCGATGCGCTCTTTGCCCAGCGATACCCCGCGCAGGGCGCGCCGGAGATGGCGCGCGAGGTGGTGTCCCTGCTGGCCAGCCACCACGCGGAGGAAGACGACACCTGGGGTCTCGACCACGGGGCGTGGACAGTGCTGAAGTTCCTCTACCCCGGCGCAGACGTGCCGGTGTTCCAGGTCTCCATCGACATGGGCCGGGGGCTGGAGCACCAGCTCGAGATCGGGCGCACCCTGTCGGAGCTGCGCGACCGGGGCGTGCTGATCCTCGGGTCGGGAAACGTGGTGCACAACCTCGGCGCCATGAAGTGGGGGCAGGGGGCGCGGCCGCACGACTTCGCGCTGGAGTTCGACACGCTCTTTGCCGACCGGCTGGAGGACCGCGACTTAGCCGCGCTGGCCGACCGGCAGGGGCTTGGGCCGCTGTTGCGGATGGCACACCCCTCCGTCGATCACTACATGCCCGCGCTGACCATCGCCGGGGCGTCCGACGCCCGCGACGACCTGACATTCATGACGGACGCCATCGACCTCGCGTCGATCTCCATGCGCTCCTTCGTGTTCCACGCCCGCTGAAAGGACCCTTGCCATGCTCGTGAACGGAAAATGGACCGAAGACTGGCAGCCGGTGCAAAAGGCGGACGAGAAGGGCCGCTTCGTGCGCCAGGTGTCGAGCTTCCGCAACTGGATCACTGCGGACGGCAGCGCCGGCCCGACCGGCGAGGGCGGGTTCGAGGCGGAAGCCGGACGCTACCGGCTTTATGTGGCACTGATCTGCCCGTGGGCCTCCCGCACACTGATGGCCCGCAAGCTGAAGGGGCTGGACGACCTGATCCCGGTCACCGTGGTGAACCCGGTGCTGACGGACCAGGGCTGGCAGTTCGGCGGCCATGACGGTGCAGACGCCGACCCGCTGTTCGGTTCGACCTACATGCACGAACTCTACACCCGCGCCGACAGTGGCTTCACCGGGCGGGCGACGGTGCCGGTGCTGTGGGACATGAAGCGCGACGTGATGGTGAACAACGAAAGCGCCGACATCCTGCGCATGTTCGACACCGCGTTCGAGGGGCTGGTCCCCTCTGACCTGCGGCTCTACCCGGAGGATCTGGGGGAGGAGATCGACGCGCTGAACGCGGTGATCTACGACCGGCTGAACAACGGTGTCTACAAGTCGGGGTTCGCCAGTTCGCAGGCGGCTTACGACGAGGCTGTGGCCGGCGTCTTCGACACGCTCGACATGCTGGAGGAGCGGCTGACCGGGGATTACCTCTTCGGCGACCGGCTGACCGAGACGGACATCCGCACCTTCGTCACGCTGATCCGCTTCGACGCGGCCTATCACGGGCTGTTCAAGACCAACCGCCGCCAGATCGCCGACTACCCGCGCCTCTCGGCCTACATGGCGCGCATCCTGACCCTGCCCGGCGTGCGCGAGACGGTGAACATGGATCACATCACGCGCGGCTACTACGCCATCAAGGCGCTGAACCCCTCGCGCATCCGCCCCGTCGGTCCCCGCCACATCGCGGAACTGCTGGACCTGTGACCCATCACTTCGGTTTCGCCCGCGCGCCATGGCATCGGGCGAGACCTTTGCGTTGGGATTAACCCACCCCGACTGTTGCAACCAAGTAGAAATGTCTCTTGTTCCGCAAAGTAGAAATGTCCCACCTGGGCGCTGAGGGAAGCAAAGCCTGACAGGGCGGAGACCTCATGTATCGCAGCCCTGGCTGGCTTTGCGGGCCTCCTTGGAGCGGCGTGCGGCGAGAGAGTTCCAGCCATCGTTTCGACGTCCGGTTGGCTTGTATCTCGAGCTCTGCTTGCCGGCGCGGCGTTTCTTTGGTGGAGCCTTGTCCTGCTCAGCTTTGATGTGCTCCAGCACGGCGCTCAGATGCTTGTTCTCGGTGATGGCGGCGTGGGTGACACGCTGATCCTTGTCGAAGACGGAGTAGGGGAGCGAGACGCCCTTCCAGCGGAACTCGAGCCGCCCGTCCGGGTACTCATAGCTGTCGACATACTTGCCAGGCAGGCCGCGCGTGACCTCGTTCTCTTCGAGGATGATGCGTTGGCGGTCGTAGGAGAACGCCAGTTGGTTGCCGACATAACGTTCGTCGCGCCAGCAGAGCACATCCGCCAGCGGATCCGGCTCGGTATTGATGGGCCGGTGCAGATTGTCCGGGCGGCGTGGCGCCTTGGCGAACTTCGTGTTGTAGCGCGCCATGAAGGCCGGAAGGAACGCATTGGCCGCGTCCATGTCCGAGATGCCCGCGAGGCGCAGTTCCTTCACCAGCCGATCCTGCAGCGTCCGGTTCGCGCGTTCGACGCGGCCCTTGGCCTGGGAGCTGTTCGCGCAGAGGATCTCGATGTTGAGCTCATTCAAAGCCCTGCCAAACTGGGTCATCCCATGGCCTGACTTCGCTGCCTCGCCTGAGACGCGGAACACGGAATGCTTGTCGCTGTAGAAGGCCACAGGGCGTCCATGTTCATGCAGATAAGCCTCCAGCGCGCCGAAATAGCTGAACGTGCTCTCGGACGTCACGAACTCCAGATGCATCAAGGTGCTGGTCGCGTCGTCGATGAAGACGAGCAGGGAGCAGGCAGGTCCGCGATCCTCGAACCAGTGATGATCAGAGCCATCGATCTGGATCAACTCGCCATAGCATTCCCGGCGCAAACGCGGCTGATGGAACGTGCGGCGCTGCTTGCGCGATAGCCAGATACCAGCGTCCTGCATCCACTTGCGCAGCGTCTCGCGCGAGACCTTCAGCCCGTGATCTTCCTCAAGCTTCTCAGTCGCGAAGGTCGGGCCGAAGTCGATATAGTTCTCCCGCACCAGTGTCACCGCGAAGTCCCGGACCGCCGGATCGATCCGATTGTTCGATGCACGACCGCGCGCCTTGTGTCGGATCGCAGCCGGACCGTCAGATTGGAACTTCCGCAGAAGCCGGTGAACCTGCCTGCGGCTCAATCCCAGAGCGTTGGCCGCTGCCGTGGCCGTCATCCAGCCTTGTGAAACCTGGCTCAACACCTCGACCCGGTTCAGCTCGCGCTCGCTCATCATCACCCATCCCATGCCCGTTCTCTCTGCCTGGCCTCAATGGAGCAGAGTGTGACACTTCTACTTTGCAGATGTGGGACACTTTAACTTTGCGCGTACACCGACGCCTCCCATAAGTTGGATTATGTAAATACTAACGCGCCGTAGCGCCCGGCGGCGCCTAGTCCGGTCGGCCCAGAAGGTTTTGCTGCACGGTCAGCAGGTGCACGCGCATCGCTGCCGCCGCCTGTTCGGGATGACGGGCGTTCAGCGCGGCGAGGATCTCCGCGTGCTCCCGGCAGTAATGCAGACGCCGCGCTTCCGCGAAGCTGCGGGCCTTCATCTCGAACCACTTCGGCTGGTCGCGCAAGACGCGCAGAACCTCGTGGAACTCCCGCAAGAGGTCGTTCCGCGTGCACGAGAAGATGCGGTGATGGAACTCCGCATCCCAGTATTCGAACGTCGGCATATCCTGCGCGGCGACCGCGCTTTCATGCGCCGCACCGATGGCCGCGAGATCCGAGGCGCTGGCGTTGGTCGCCGCGAAGCCCGCCGCGGCAGGTTCCAGCAGCAGGCGGACCTCCATCATGTCGGCGGGTGACGTGCCTTCCATCCGCCGCACGATCTCGGCGATGCCCTGGGTGGGCTCCTCCCGCAGGTAGGTGCCGCGCCCCACATGACGCGCCAGCAAACCGTCCGCTTCAAGCAGATCGAAGGCCCGCCGCACGGTGTTGCGTGCAACGCCATATTGCTCCGCCAGCTCGCGCTCCGTCGGAAGCCGCTTGCCGCCGGTCCATTCGCCCGCCGCGACCCGGCGGCGCAATGCATCCGCAATGCTGTCCGCGTTGCCCCGCATCATCCGTCCTTATTGATCCAATTGTGACCCAATCTGACAGCGTTTCGCATGGCTTGCAAGAAGTTCGGGAATTTTCTTGCTATTACGCCACCTTAATTGTACCATTAAATGAACCAAAATAAACCAATTCGGGAATCGGAGGCGCACGTGAAGGTCGCGACATACCAGTACAATGGGCAAAGACATGTGGGGATCGTCGACGTGGCCTCCGGAACAGTCTCGCCTCTGGACCTTTCCGCGGACGAGGCTCAGCGCGGCGCGCTGAGCCTGATCGGCCGCACCTCCCTGCCCGCGACCGGCGCCGCCGTGGCGCTGCACGACGTGCGGCTCGAGGCCCCCGTGCCCCGGCCCGCACGCAACATCTTCTGCGTCGGCAAGAACTACTTCGACCATGCACACGAATTCTCGAACAGCGGTTTCGATTCCAGCGCCGCCAAGGGCGCGGTCCCCAGCGAACCGATCATCTTTTCCAAGGTCCCGGAATCGGTCGTCGGACCGGAAGAGACCGTCCTCATCGACCCCGACGTGTCCGAGGCCATCGACTACGAGGCCGAGCTGGCCGTCATCATCGGCACTGGCGGACGCGGGATCGGCAAGGACAAGGCGATGGAGCACATCTGGGGCTACACCATCGTCAACGACGTCACCGCGCGCGACCTGCAGGGCCGTTACAGCCAGTGGCTTGTCGGCAAGTCGCAGGACACCTTTTGCCCCATGGGACCGTGGGCCGTGACCGCGGACGAAATCGACGTGGCCGACACCGCCATCCGCTGCACCGTCAACGGCGAGCTGCGGCAGGATTCGAATACCGGCCTGCTGATCTTCGACATCCCGACGATCATCGCGACGATCTCGCAGGGGGTCACGCTGATGCCGGGCGACGTGATCGCCACCGGCACGCCCGCGGGCGTCGGCATCGGGTTCAAGCCGCCGAAGTTTCTCGTGCCCGGCGACGTGGTCGAGGTGGAGATCGACGGGATCGGCACACTCAGGAACACCTGCGGGCGCTGGGGCGCCTGAGGCAAGGAAGACCCCGGAAAACGGGGCCGCGAACAAGCGGCGGCACAGGCCGCCGGTAACATGTGGAGGAGAGAACCATCATGAGACAGACACTATTCGCCGTCTCCGCGGCAGCGCTGACCGCGCTCGCATCGCCCGGACTGGCACAATCGACCGAAGTCGCGTGGGGCGGATCGAACCCCGGCGGCGTGATGTACTACATGGTCGGTGTCGCGGGCACCGAGCTGGCCAAGGACCTGCCCGACGTCAACATCACCCAGGTCACGACCGGCGGCTCCACCGAGAACGCCAAGCGCCTGATCAAGGGCGAGCTCGACATGGGCATCGTCTACGGCAGCCACGTCTACATGTCGCAAGCGCCCGAAGGCCCGTTCGAGGGCGGCGACAAGGGCACCATGCTGCGCGGCGTGGCCATGGCCTACGAGGGCCCGACCTACTTCGTCACGCTGGGCGACAGCGGGATCAGTTCCCTCGACGACCTCGACGGCAAGAAGGTCGCGCTCGGCCCGCCGGGATCGGGCACGGTGTTCAACTGCTCGAACATCCTGACGGCGCTTGGCCTTCTGGACAGCATCGAGCCGCAATTGATGACATTCGCCGACGCGGGCCGCGCGCTTGGCAACGGCCAGATCGACGCCTTCTGCCAGTCGTCCTCGCCCGCCGCGGCGGTCACCGAACTGGCCGAGACACGCGACATCACCGTCCTGCCCTACTCCGAGGACCAACTCGCCCAGATCGGCGAGACCTATCCGTTCTACCACACCGGCACCATGCCGGAGACCACCTACAAGGGCGTGCCGGCCACCGACATGCCGTTCACGACGGTCTACTGGGTCGCGCATGAGCGGGTGCCCGAAGACGTGGTCCAGCGCATGGTCGCCGCCGCCTACGCCAAGCAGGACGCACTGGCCGCCGGTCACAAGGCCTGGGCGCAGATGAAGCCCGACGTGGCCAACTTCCAGAAGCTCGGCGCACCGATGCACCCCGGCGCCGAAGCCTACTACCGCGAACAGGGACAGTGGCCGGAGTGATCCGGACCGCCTGAAAGACCGCGCCCCGGTCCATGCGGCCGGGGCGTTTTTCCGCTCTATCGCAGGACGCATTCATGCTCGACTTCTCGTGGCTCTTCCAGGCGAAGGGCGCAAAGCGCAGCCTCACCGGGTTCTGGGCGCTGGCCTTCAACGTGACGGCCATCGGGTTTTCGCTGTTCTACCTCTACACCTCCGGCTTCGGGCTGGTGTCGACGCAAAGCAACCGCGGCGTCTACCTGATGCTGACCTCGGTGCTGGTCTTCCTGCTGTATCCCGCGCACGGACGCTCGCCCACGCACAGGCCCAGCATCGTCGACCTCGTCCTGATCGGCCTCACCGTGCTGTCGATCGGCTACTGGATCGACCAGTACGTCAGCTATGCCATCTTCCGGGTCTCCTCGCCCAACCAGTACGATCTGGTGATGGGCGGCATCGCCATCGTCCTGATGCTGGAAACCAGCCGCCGCGTGCTTGGCCCGATCATCTCGATCCTCGCGGTGATCTTCCTGCTGCAGCTCTATTTCGGGCCCTACCTGCCCGGCCGCCTCGCCCATTCCGGTATGTCGGTAGAGCGTATCCTCGAATTCACCTACTCCACGCAGGAGGCACTGTTCGGCGTCGTCACGGCGACCTTCGCCACCTTCGTCTTCCCCTTCATGATCTTCGGCGCCTTCCTCGAACGCTCGGGCGCGGGGGCCTTCTTCATGGATCTCGGCACCGCCGTCGCGGGCAAGTGGCGCGGCGGCCCCGCCAAGATCGCCGTCATGACCTCCGCCCTCTTCGGGTCGATCTCGGGCTCGTCCGTCGCCAACGTGGTCACCACCGGCTCCTTCACCATCCCGCTGATGAAGCGCACCGGGTTCAAGCCGCACCACGCCGGCGCGATCGAGGCCATCGCCTCCACCGGCGGGCAGTTCATGCCGCCGGTCATGGGCGCGGGCGTCTTCATCCTCGCGACGCTGACGGAAACCAGCTACCTCTACATCGCGCTGATCAACGTCATCCCGGCCAGCCTGTTCTTCCTCTTCCTCCTGTCAATGGTCGACCTCGAAGCGGTGGGCCTGGGCCTCAAGGGACTGCCGGAAAAGGAAATCCCCAGCCTGCGCAAGGTGCTGAAGGAAGGCTGGCACTTCTTCCTGCCGCTCGGCACGGTGATCGGACTGCTGTTCTGGGGCTACTCGGCCGAGTTCTGCGCCTTCTGGGGCACCGTCGCCGCCGCCGTGCTGTCATGGCGGAACAAGGCGACGCGCATGGGGCCCAGCGACATCGGACAGGCCCTCGCCGGGGGCGCGGCCAGCAACACCTCGGCAGGGGCTGCCATCGGGACACTGGGCGTCATCATCGGCGGCATCGTCCTCGCCGGACTGGGGCTGAAGTTCTCGGCGGTGCTGATCGACTTCTCCGGCGGCAGCCTGTTCATCGCGCTTCTGCTGGTGACGCTGGTGTCGATCATCATCGGCATGGGGTCGTCCACCACCGGGTCCTACATCATCCTGTCGGTGGTCGCGGCACCGGCGCTGATCCAGCTCGGCGTGCCGACGGTCGCCGCGCACCTCGCGGTGTTCTACGCCGCCTGCCTGTCGAACATCACGCCGCCGGTCTGCGTATCCGCCTTCGCCGGCGCGGCCATCGCCGGGGCGCCGCCGATGAAGACCGGCTTTGCCGCGCTGAAGTTCGGGGCCACGCTGGTGCTGATGCCCTTCACCTTCGTCTACGTGCCGGAGATCCTGATGCAGGGCGAATGGCACGCCATCGTGACGTCCAGCCTGCTCTACGCGCTCGGCAGCGTCGCGCTTGCCATCTGCCTGCAGGGCAGCGCACCCGTCGGCGGCCGCATCTCTGTCGTGCCGCGCGTGCTGTTCGGGGTGTCGGCGCTCCTGCTCCTGTTCCCGAGCTCATGGATCATGGACCTGGCCGGGCTGGTGGCGGGCGGGGCGGCGATCTTCGCTGCTTCCATGCTGCCCGCAAGCCCCAAGCCGCCAAGGCCCGAACAGGCCGATACAGAGGGCCAGCAGGCCGGCTAAACAGATGGACCGGCGCGCGGGATCACCCCCCGCGCGCCAGTGCCTTGATCAACCCTTGTAGATCGCAACCCCGCGCTCGCCGCCCTCCCGGGCCCAGCCGCGATACATGCCTTCGGAGTTGAAGGGCAGCGTCAGGTTGCCCTTCGCGTCCACCGCGATCACGCCGCCCGACCCGTCGTTCTTGCCCAGGTCCTCCATCACAACGTGACGCGCCGCCTGTTCCAGCGTCTCGCCCCGGTGGCGCATCCGCGCGGCGATCTCCGCCCCGGCGGTGTACTTGATGAAGACCTCGCCGTGCCCGGTGCCGGACACCGCGCAGGTGGCGTTCTCTGCAAAGTTCCCGGCGCCCGGCATCGGCGTGTCGCCCACGCGCCCCGGCATCTTGCCAGTCCAGCCGCCGGTGGAGGTGGCGGCGGCGACATTGCCCTCGCGGTCGCAGGCCACGGCGCCGACCGTGCCGTGACGGCGCGCCGGATCGTCGTCCTCCTCACCCTTCGCCTTCATCGCAAGCGTGTCCTGCAGCGCATCCCAGCGGGCCTGCGTGAAGAAATAGTCAGTCTCGCCGAACTCCAGCCCCGCCTTGCGGCCCAGCTCAAGCACATGCTCGCCGATCATGCAGACATGCGGCGTCGTCTCCATCACCAGCCGCGCCAACTTCACCGGGTTCTTCGGACCGAAGATGCCCGCCACGGTGCCGGTCGCGCGGTCGCGCCCGTCCATGATGGCCGCGTCCATCTCCTGCTTGCCAGCGCTGGTGAAGACCGCGCCCCTGCCCGCGTTGAACAGCGGTTCATCCTCCAGCGCGCAGACCGCCGCCGTCACGGCGTCGAGCGCGCTGCCGCCGTCGCGCAGCACCGCTTCACCGGCCGCGAGCGCGGTTTCCAGTCCCGCGCTGTAGGCCGCTTCCTTCTCCGGCGTCATGGTGGATTTCAGGATGGTCCCGGCGCCGCCGTGGATGGCAATGGCATAGCGTTTCTCGGTCATGTCTCAGCCTTTCAGCCCAGCCGTCTCGGCACAGTAGCGGGCGATCTCTGCATGTGTGGCGACCCAGCAGTCGCCCTTCGAAGTGATGTGATCCAGCAGTTCCTCGAGGATGAAGATGCGGGACCGGTAGCCGGAGATGTGCGGGTGCATGGTCAGCAGGAACAGCCCGCCTTCGGCATAGGCGCCGTCGAACTCGCGCCGGAAGATGTCCAGCACGTCCGAAGGCGGCGTGTAGGGCCGCTGCGCCCCGAAACGGTTCATCATGAAATAGGGCGCGTCGTCCCGGATCCATTCCACCGGCAGCTCGACGATGCCCGTGGACTCGCCCTGATCGAGGATCTCGTAGGGGTCGTCATCGGCAAAGAGCGAACTGTCGTAAAGCAGCCCCAGCTCCCGCGCGATCTGCAGCGTCACCGGGGAGTAGTCCCAGGATGGTGTCCGCATCCCCACGGGCCGGACGCCGGTGATCTGCTCCAGCGTGTCGGCGGCGCGCAGCATCAGGTCGCGCTCCGCCTCGGGGGGCACATCGGTGTTGCGCTCATGGATCCAGCCGTGCAGGCCGATCTCGTGCCCCTCGGCGGCCAGGCTCTCCTGCTCCTCCGGGTGCAGGAGGGCAGAGACGGCGGGCACGAAGAACGACGCCTTCGCGCCGAAGCGGTCCAGAACGGACCGGATGCGCGGAATGCCCCGCCGCGTGCCGTATTCGCCCCAGCTGAGCCGCGCGACGGAGTCGCCGCCGTCACGCAGTTCATTGGTCTCGTGGTCGCTGTCGAAACTCAGCGCCACCGCACAGCGCGCGCCGTTCGGCCAGCGCTCCGGCAGAAGGCTGCGGCCCGCGCGGACGGCCTCCACCTTGCCGCGCCATGTGGGTTCATCCCATTCCCAGGGGTTGCTGCTCATGCGTGTCCTCCGTCGACGGACAGCACCTGTCCGCTGATCCATTCCGCCTGCGGTCCGCACAGGAAGCAGACCGCCGAGGCGATGTCCTCGGGGCAGCCCAGCCGGCGCATGTGGATACCGTTCAGCACCGCCTTCTGCTTCTCCACGCCGAAGGCGTCCCATTGTCTGGCCGTCGAGGGGTTCGAGATGACGAACCCCGGCGCGACCGAGTTGACCGTGATCCCCGATGGCCCCAGTTCCAGCGCCAGTTGCCGAGTCAGCCCGACCAGCGCGTGCTTGGCAGAGGCATAGGCCTGGATGCCCGTCAGGCTGGGCCGCAGCCCCGCCCCGGACGAGATGGTGACGATCCGGCCCCTGCCCCGCGTCTTCATGTCCGGCACCACCGCCTGCGCGCACCACATCGCCGCGTCGACGTTGGCGGCAAAGATCGCGTGCCAGTCGGGTTCCGAGACATCCTCGATCGGGCGGCCCACCTGCCCGCGTACACCCCCGGCCGAGGTCACCAGACCGTCGATCCGGCCATGTTCGGCCAGCACCGCCTCCATCGCGGCCCATGCTCCGGCGCGCGTGCCAAGGTCGGCGGCATGCAGCGTGGCGTCGAGCCCCTGCATCCCGTCCCCGTCGATGTCCACGGCGGCGACGCTGGCCCCGGCCTCTGCCAGCGCGCCGCAGATCGCCGCACCGATTCCCTGCGCCGCTCCCGTGACGGCAAAGACCTGGCCCGTCAGATCTACACGCACAGCGGCACCAGCTCGTCGACGAGGGCGGCGGACTGTTCTCGCCGGCCGTCCTCGATGTCGTGGATCAGCTCGACCATGCGGGCCAGCACCGGGACCTTCAGGCCGTGACTTTCGGCGAGGCCGACCATGATGCCGATCTGCGCGTCCACCTCCGTCTTGCGCTTGCGCACGGCAAGGTCGCGCCAGATGCCGGAGTGGGTCTTCGCGGTCTTGCGGTTGTGGGCGATCATCGTCTCCATCGCCACGCGCATGCCTTCGGGGTCGCGGGCGAGGAAGGCCTTCGGATTGAACCCGTTGAAGCCGAGCGGCGAGACACCCTCCGCCGCGGCCAGCGTCATCACCTCGTGCCCCAGCGCCTCGTAGGCGGCGCGGTGTTCCGGCCGGGCCATGGCGTCGGACATACTGTCGGGCGTCAGCGCCGTGCAGAACAGCAGCGACCCGTAACCCATCTTGCCCCAGAGATAGCCCCAGATGTTGTCGGTCAGGACCGCCTCCGGCTCCACGATCGACAGGAGCGTGTGCACCGCCTGCGCGCGGGCGCTGATGCGGCCGTCCAGCTCGCCCACCGCGACGGCGGCGCGGTTGCCATAGAGGATCTGCCCCGGGCCGATCCAGTCCGCGCCGAAGTTCACGAAGCAGCCCAGCGTCCGCTCCGCCCCGATCCGCTCGGCGATCACCCGTTCGTTCAGCCCGTTCTGGGCCGAGACGACGTAGCCCGTCTCCGACAGGTGCGGCAGAAGCTGTTCAAGCGCCCCCGCCGTGTGATGCGCCTTCACCGCAAGGAAGATGCGGTCGAAGGTGCCGGTGAGCTCCCCGGGGGTGGAGGCGGGCAGGACCTGTGTGAACTCCTCCACCGGGCCCTCGATCCTCAATCCGGAGGTGCGCATCGCCTCGACGTGGTCCGCCACGATGTCCACCATGTGCACCGCATGCCCGGCCCGCGCCAGGTATGCGCCGATGACGCCGCCGATGGCGCCCGCGCCCCAGATCAGCGTGGTCATGACCAGTCGCCCTCCAGAAGCGCGCGGGTCTCCTCCACCGCGACGGACCACAGCCGGTCGGTGTCCGCGTCGGGCTTTTGATAAACGCCGCCGTAGTTGCCGTCGCCGATCAGCTCGCGCACCCCGGCGGCGTTGCGGTCGCGCAGCTTGTCGAAGGGCACGAAGGGCTTCTGTTCGCCGGGCATGTCGCGCCCGGGCAGCCGCGTCCAAGGGAAATTCTCCATCCAGCTGGCATGGCTCGCCACCGGATCGATCTCCTGCACGCAGGCCCAGGTCTTCGGCGCGCGCCACCAGTCGTGAAAGCGGCACCGGGCGCCCTCGTTGGCCTCCATCCACTCCATCGTGACCGGCTGAACCGGGCTGTTGCCGCCATGGCCGTTCACGATCAGCACGCGGCGGAACCCGGTCTTGTAGAGCGAATCGAGGATGTCGCGGACCAGCGCCGCGTAGGTCGTCAGCCGCAGCGACACGCTGCCCGGAAAGCCCATGAAGTACGGCGTCAGCCCGTAAGGCACCGCCGGGAACACCGGCACGCCCAGCGGTTCCGCCGCATCCGCGCCGACCTTTTCCGACAGGATCGAATCCACCGACAGCGACAGGTAGGCGTGCTGTTCCGTCGAGCCGAGCGGCAGAACGCAGCGGTCGTCGCTTTCGAGGTAGCGTTCCACCTCGAACCAGTTGGCTTCGGATATTCTCATGTAACGGCGTCCTTTTCCTGTTGCGCGACCCGGGCGGCCTCGATGGCGGGCAGCAGGTCACGGCGCATAGACTGGTTGTCCGGCGTGTGCCGGTACTCGAAGGCGGTCTGCCCGTCCCTGATGCGGTCCAGCAGGTACTCTGCCCCGGTGGCGTAGATCAGCACGTCCGCCGCGGCGATGGCGGCGTCTGCCCCCTCCTCGCCGCGCACCGCCATGGACAGGTCCGAGACATGCGGCGCGAACCGCATGATCCCCGCCTTCATGATGGTGAGGAACGACGGGAAGTAGGTGTAGCCGACGACCCGCGCCTCCGTCGGGATGGAGGCCAGCGCGACGCGCGTCGCCTCGTTCGGGATCAGGGTCAGGTCGACGATGTCGAGCTCGGGAAACAGCGGCTGGACCTGCGTGCGCAAGGTGCGCGGCGCGACGATCAGGTCCACGTCCTCCGGCGGGCGTGCGGTGATCTCCGACAGGGTCGCGGCGCGGATCGTGTCGCCGTCCGGCAGCACCGGGCGGATCGCGGCGGCATAGGCCTCTGTCGCGTCGTGGAAATTGCCGACCAGCAGCAGGCGCATCGGCAGGCGCGGGTCGGGCTGTGCGATGGCGATCCGCATGGACAGCTCCGCCGGGCCGATCCCGCATTGCCGGCCAAGGCGCACCAGCTCGGCGATCTTGCGGTCCAGCAACCGAAGCTGCGCACCGCCCGCCCGTGCCGGACCGTTGCCGCTGACGAAGGTGCCGGAGCCGACGCGCGCCTCGATATGGCCCGCCTCCTGCAGCGCGGTATAGACGCCGTTGACCGTCACCGGGGACAGCCCGCAGCGCGCCGCCATCGCCCGGACAGAGGGCAGACGGGCATTGGCCGGCAGCTCGCCACTGGCGATGCCGAACTCGATGGCCCCGCGCAACTGCACCGAAACCGAGACGGAACTGCTCCGGTCGATCGCTCTCGCGATTCGATCCAGCGCCTGCTCCATTTGCACCTGTGTTTCACTCATACTGTAACATTTGCCGAAAACACCGGCTCTGCCAAGCGAAAATATCGCGCCCAATATGTAGGCAGACCGGGCATTTCAACGATTTGCACCGCTGGAGTGTTACAGAACACTCTTGACCGATTCGAAAATCCCGCCGTAGTGTTTCACCATAATGTAACACAGGGAGTGACCAAATGAACATCCGCAGACTACGCTGCGCCACCGCGGCGCTGGCCCTTCTGGCCGCCGTTCCCGCGATGGCCGAAGACCTGGTGATCGGCCTCCGCGCCGGGCCGGATTCCATCGACCCGCACTGGTCCACCCTGGGCAGCCAGGCCGAGGCCCTGCGTCACATCTACGACACGCTGGTCGACGTGGACGCCAAGCTGCAGCTCAAGCCCGGCCTCGCCGTCTCGTGGGAGCCCATCGACGACACCACCTGGGAATTCAAGCTGCGCGAAGGCGTGAAATTCCATGACGGCACCGACTTCACCGCCGAGGACGTGAAATTCTCGATCGAGCGCATTCCGGTCGTGACCGGCCCGATGCCGATGACGCTTTACACCAAGTACGTGGACAGCGTCGAAGTGGTCGACGACTACACCCTGCACATCAAGACCAAGGGCATCGCACCCGCCCTTCCGAACGACTTCACCCGCCTCTTCGTGGTGCCGTCCGAAACCGGCATGGAAGCGGGCAACGAGGAGTTCAACTCCGGCGAGAAGGCCATCGGCACCGGCCCCTTCACCTTCGTCAGCTGGGAGCCGAAGGGCGACCTCGTGCTCGAGAAGTTCGACGGCTGGTGGGGCGGCGACGTCGCCTGGGACAACGTGACCCGCAAGGAGATCCCCGACGACGCGGCCCGCGTGGCGGCCCTGCGTTCGGGCGAGGTCGACCTGATCAACTACGTGCCGGCCTCCGACTACCTCGCGATGCAGAACGACTCCGACCTCGAAACCTTCGTGTCGGATTCCATCTACATCCTCAACGTCCAGCCCAGCCAGGCAGAGCCCCTGCCCCAGAAGGTCAAGGTCAACGGCGAGGAAATCGACGAGAACCCGCTGAAGGATGCCCGCGTCCGCAAGGCACTCGATCTCGCGATCAACCGCGAAGTGCTGGTCAACGTCGTGCTCGAAGGTCTCGGCACGCCCGCCAACCAGCTCATGCCCGAGGGCTTCTTCGGCTACACCGACAAGATCGGCGCCAAGGAGTACGACATCGAGCAGGCCAAGGCGCTGCTGGCCGAAGCGGGCTACCCGGACGGGTTCGAGATCGACTTCACCTGCACCAACAACCGCGTGCCCGGCGATGCCGTGGTCTGCGAGGCGCTGGCACAGATGTGGTCCCGGCTGGGCCTGAAGGTGAACGCGCAGGCGCTGAACGGCACGGTCTTCTTCCCCGCCGCAGCGCGCAAGGAATACTCCATGGCGATGTCCGCCTGGGGCACCCTGACGGGCGAGGCCGCCTATACCTACGGCGCGATGATCCGCACCCCGGATGCCGACAAGGGCTTCGGCAACTTCAACCGGACGGACTACTCCAACCCCGAGTTCGACAAGGTCTTCGATGAAGGCGCGCAGACGCTTGACGCAGACAAGCGCCGCACGCTCTATGAAGAGGCGTCCTTCATCGCGATGGACGACCGCGCGCTGATCCCCACGGTGATCCTGCAGACGGTCTGGGCCGCGGATGACGCCACCCTGACCTTCTCGCCCCGCGTCGACCAGGAAACCCGCGCCTACGAGATCACTCCGGCGCAATAACCCCGCGGGCCGGGTCCGCCCGGCCTTCACTCCGGACCGGCGCCGCTGCCACTCGCGGCGCCGGTCCTCTCTCCGCCAGAAAGGAACCCGATGCTCGGATACCTCGTCCAACGGCTGGCGCAGGCAGTGATCGTGGTCTTTGCCATGTCGATCATCGTCTTCGTGGGCGTCTACGCCATCGGCAACCCGATCGACGTGCTGATCGACCCGGGCGCCACGCAGGAAATCCGCGCCAAGCTGATCGCCCAGTACGGGCTGGATCAGCCGCTCTGGCGGCAGTACCTGACCTTCCTCGGCAATGTCGCGCAGGGCGACATGGGCACGTCGATGGTCTACAACATCCCCGTCGTCGACCTCGTGTTCTCGCGCCTTCCCGCGACGCTGGAACTGGTCTTCGTCTCGGTCTGCATCGCGACCTTCATCGGCATTCCCGCCGGGCTTTACGCCGGCTACCGCCCCGACAGCGTGGCCGCCAAGGCGATCATGGCGCTCTCGGTGCTGGGCTTTTCGGTGCCGACCTTCTGGATCGGGATGCTGCTCATCATGACCTTCGCGGTCAACCTCGGCATCCTGCCCTCCGGCGGCCGCGGCGACGTGGGCAGCTTCCTCGGCATCCCGACTTCGCTGGCCACCGCCGACGGCTGGAGCCATGTCATCATGCCCGCGCTGAACCTCTCGCTGTTCAAGATGGGCCTGATGATCCGCCTCACCCGCGCCGGCATGGTGGAGGCGATGCGCACCGATTACGTCCGCTTCGCCCGCGCCCAGGGGCTGACCGACCGGCAGATCATCTTCTCCCACGTGCTGCGCAACATCTCGATCCCGATCGTCACGGTCTTTGGCCTCGAACTCGGCTCCACCCTCGCCTTCGCCGTGGTGACCGAGAGCGTCTTCACCTGGCCCGGCGTGGGCAAGCTGATCATCGACTCGATCCTGCAACTCGACCGGCCGGTGATGGTCACCTACCTCGTGCTGGTGGTGATCCTCTTCGTGCTCATCAACCTGACCGTTGACCTGATCTATGCGCGGCTCGATCCCCGCGTCCGCCTGAAAGGGGGCGCATGATGGCCGGCACCACCGCAGAGCGCGATACCCTCACACCCGAAGGCAACGTGGCGGCCACCCCAGCCGCTGCCCCCCTCGCCACGCGCGCCTCGCGCCTGCGCGACTTCTGGTCGGACTTCCGCCGCTCGCCCGTCGCGGTGATCTCGCTGGTGATCATCGTCCTCCTGGCGGTCCTCAGCTTCGGCGCGCCCTGGGTCACACCGCAGAACCCCTACGACATGGCGGCGCTCGACTGGATGGACGCCTTCCTGCGCCCCGGCACCGAAGGCTCGGGCGGCTACGTGCACATCCTCGGCACCGACAACGCGGGCCGCGACATGCTGTCGGCGATCCTCTACGGGCTGCGCACCTCCTTCGTGATCGGCCTCAGCGCCGGGGCGCTGGCCCTGTTGGTGGGCATCACCGTCGGACTGACGGCGGCCTATTTCGGCGGGCGTCTGGAAAGCCTGCTGATGCGGATCGTCGACCTGCAACTGTCGATGCCCGCGATCCTGCTGGCGCTGGTGCTGGTGGCGATGCTGGGACAGGGCGTGGCCCAGATCATCCTCGCGCTTGTCGTCGCGCAATACGCCTACTTCGCCCGGACCGCCCACGGCGCGGCCACCGTGGAACGCGGCAAGGACTACATCGAGGCCGCCCGCTCCACCCCCCTGCCCGCCCGCCGCGTGCTGTTCCGCCACCTCCTGCCGAACGTGCTGCCGCCGCTGATCGTCGTCGCCACCGTGCAGGTCGCCTCCGCCATCGCGCTGGAGGCCACGCTCAGCTTCCTCGGCGTGGGCCTGCCGCTGACCGAGCCCTCGCTCGGCTCGCTGATCTCGAACGGGTTCAAGTACATCCACACGGACCGCACATGGCTGTCCATCTATCCGGGGATCTTCCTGATGATCACTGTCGTCGCCATCAACCTCGTCGGAGACCAGGTGCGCCACGTCCTCGACCCGAGGAACCAGCGATGACCGCCGCGCTGGCCGTCCGGGGCCTGACCACCCGGTTCGACACGCGCAAGGGCCCGGTGACGGCGGTGAACGACGTGAGCTTCTCGGTCGAGCCGGGCCGCATCATGGGCCTCGTCGGCGAAAGCGGATCGGGAAAAAGCGTCACGGGCTTCTCCGTCCTGGGCTTGATCGACGCGCCGGGGCAGATCACCGATGGCGAGGTGCTGGTGGACGGCACCGACCTGCGCAAGCTCTCGCCCGATGCGCTGCGCCGGATGCGGGGCAAGCATGTCGCCATGGTCTTCCAGGACCCGATGATGACGCTGAACCCGGTGCTGCGCGTGGGCGACCAGATGGCCATGGCCGTGCGCGTGCACGACCGCGTGTCAAAGGCTGCCGCGTGGGACCGTGCCCGGCAGGCGCTGGAAACCGTGGGCATCCCCTCCCCCGCCGAACGCCTGCGCGCATATCCGCACCAGCTTTCGGGCGGGATGCGCCAGCGCGTCGCCATCGCCACCGCGCTGCTGCACGGCCCTTCGGTCATCATCGCCGATGAACCCACCACCGCGCTCGACGTCTCCATCCAGGGGCAGATCCTGGCAGAGGTGCGCCGGCTCGCCGACGAGACCGGCACCGCCATCGTCTGGGTCACGCACGACCTTGCCGTGGTGTCCTCGCTCGCCGACGACATCTGCGTGATGTACGCGGGCCGGATCGTCGAGAGCGGCAGCGCCGAAGAGGTCCTCTCGCGCCCGCGCCACCCCTACACCCGCGGGCTGATCGAAAGCGTGCCCTCGCTGCACGAACCCGGCCAGCCGCTGCCGCAGATCCCCGGCGCCACGCCGCAGCTGGTGAACCTGCCTACGGGCTGCGCCTTCCGCCCGCGCTGCCCCCGTGCCACCGCCGCCTGCGCGACAGAACCGCCCCGGTCCGGCGACACCCACTTCGCCCTGTGCCACCACCCGCTGACGGAGGGCATCGCATGAGCCTGCTCACCATCTCCGGCGCGTCCAAGCGCTTCAGCCGCACGCCCGGCCTGATCGAACGCTTCGCCGACCGGCTGACCGGGCAGGACAGCTCGGCCACCGTGCACGCCCTGTCGGACATCGACCTGACCGTGGAACGCGGCGAGGTGCTGGGCCTCGTCGGTGAATCCGGCTGCGGCAAGTCCACGCTGGGGCGGCTGGTCTCCGGCATCTACGCCCCCTCGGACGGCGCGATCCGGCTCGACGGCGAACCCGTCGCCACATGGCGGCGCGGCACGGTGAAAAAGACCACGACCCGCGTGCAGATGATCCACCAGGACCCCTTCGCCAGCCTCGACCCGCGGATGCGGGTGGGCGAGACGATCTCCGAAGGGCCGCGCCTGCACGGCATCTGGACCGCGTCCGAGGCCCCTGCCCGCGTGCGCGCCCTTCTGGAACAGGTGGGGCTGGAAGGCGCCTATGCCGACCGGCTGCCGCACCAGTTCTCCGGCGGACAGCGGCAGCGAATCGCCATCGCCCGCGCCCTCGCCATGGAGCCGGACCTCCTCGTGCTGGACGAGGCCGTCGCCTCCCTCGACGTGTCGATCCAGGCGCAGGTGCTCAACCTCTTCATGGACCTGCGCAAGCGCATGGACCTGACAGCGATCTTCATCAGCCACGACCTGTCCGTCGTCCGCCACGTCTGCGACCGGGTGGCGATCATGTACCTCGGCCGCGTGGTGGAGCTGGCCCCCGCCGCCGACCTCTACGCCGCGCCGCAGCACCCCTACACGAAGGCGCTTCTCGCCTCCGTCCCGACGCTCGGCACGGGCCGCGCCGATTTCCAGCCGATCAAGGGGGAAATCCCCTCGCCGCTTTCGCCGCCCTCCGGCTGCGCCTTCCACCCGCGCTGCCCTTTCGCCGGGCCGCGCTGCAAGGCGGAGGTGCCGCGCCTCGGCAAGACACCCACCGGGCAGGTGGCCTGTCACCTCAACGATGGCGGCACCGGACAGGAGGCCGCGGCATGACCGCTTTCGCCACCCGGGTCGGCCGGATCAACGACCTCCTGTGCAGCGTCAACCTCCTGCAGTGGGACGCCCGCGTGACCATGCCTTCGGGCGGGGCGGGGACGCGCGGCCAGCAGATCGCCACGCTCAAGGGCCTCGCGCGCGAGATGATCCTCGACCCCGCCATGCGCGACGCCGCCGAGGCCGCGCTGCTGGATGCCGCAACCGAAGCCGACCGCCGTGCCGCGCAGGCCGTGCTGGACGCCCGCGACTTTCACGCCGCGATCCCGGCCCGGCTGCTGCAGGCGCAGGCGGAACAGGGCGCGCCCGCCGGAAAGGCATGGGCGGAGGCGCGGCGCACCGCGGACTTCGCGCTCTTCCGGCCCTACCTCGAACAGGCGGTCGACCTTGCCCGCGAACAGGCAGAGGCGCTGGGGTACGAAGATCACCCCTATGACGCCATGGCCGACCTCTACGAGCCCGGGGAAACCGCCGCCTCGCTCGCCGCGCTCTTCGATACCCTGCGCGCCGGCATCCTGCCGCTGCTCGACACGGTCCGGGGCCGCCCCGCCCCGCGCCGCGACTTCCTGTTCCGCAGCTTCGACGTGGCCACCCAGCAACGGGTCTGCCACGGCTTCGCCGAAACCATGGGCTACGACTTCGACCGCGGCAGGCTCGACACCACCGTGCATCCGTTCGAGGTCAGCATGACCCGGAACGACGTGCGCATCACCTCGCGCTGGCGGCCCGACTACCTGCCCATGGCGCTTTTCGGGACGCTGCACGAAACCGGCCACGCGCTCTACGAACAGGGCATCGACCCGGCCTTTACCCGCGGCGTGCACGCCACCGACCTGCGGCTGCTCTACGCCGTGGGCGGCACCTCCTTCGGGATGCACGAAAGCCAGTCGCGGCTGATCGAGAACCACGTGGGCCGCTCTGCCGCCTTCTGGGACCGGCACTTCGGCACCCTGCGCGACGCCTTCCCCGATCAGCTCGGCGACGTGACGGTCGAGGCGTGGCTGGCCGCGATCCGCCACGCCCAGCCCGGCCTGACGCGCGTCGAATCGGACGAACTGACCTACGACCTGCACATCATGCTCCGCGTCCGGATCGAGATGGCGCTGATGGACGGCTCGCTGAAGGCCGCCGACGTGCCGGAGGCCTGGAACACCGCCATGCGCGAGGATCTTGGGCTGGAGGTGCCGGACGACGGCGCGGGCTGCCTGCAGGACGTGCACTGGTCCTCGGGCTATTTCGGGTCCTTCCCGACCTACACCATCGGCAATGTCACCGCCGCGACGCTCTTTGCGCAGATCCGGGCGGACGACACCGTGGGGCCCGCGCTCGACCGCGCCGACTACGGCCCGCTGCGCGCCGCACTGGCCGACCGGGTCTGGCGGCACGGGCGGTCGCGCACGCGGGCAGAGATGACGGGCGGCCCGACCGATCCCTCGGCCTACCTCGCGCATCTGGGGGACAGGTACGCCTGACCCCCTGCCCGTCTCAGGACAGCCGGCCCCGCGTCCAGGGTTCGGCCCCCGCCGCGTCGACGAAGATGCGGTAGACCGTGCTGGTGGCGGTGATGAACAACCGCCGCCCGTCCGAGCCGCCGAAACACAGGTTCGAGACCACCTCTGGCACGAGGATCTTGCCCAGAAGCGTGCCGTCCGGCGCAAAGCAATGCACCCCGTCCGCCGCCGAGGACCACAGGTTGCCCGAGGTGTCGCAGCGGATGCCGTCCGGCAGCCCGGTGTCGATGGTCGCAAACACCCCCCGGTCGGTCAGCCTGCCGCCCTCCACCGCGAACTGCCGGATCACCGGCGCCACGCGGTCGTCATGGCTCGACCCGCTTTCGGCGATGTAAAGCGTGCGCTCGTCGGGCGAAAAGCACAGACCGTTCGGCTGCGTGAAGTCCGACACCGCCACCGTCAGCGCGCCCTCAGGCGACAGCCGGTAGACGTTGCGCGCCGCCTGCTCCGGCTCCGCCCGGTAGCCCTCGAAGTCCGAGATGATGCCGTAGGTCGGATCGGTGAACCACACCGTGCCGTCGCTGCCCACCACCACGTCGTTCGGCGAGTTCAGCCGCCTGCCCTCGAAGCTGTCCGCCAGCACCGTCAGGGTGCCGTCATGCTCGGTGCGCACCACGTCGCGCGCGCCGTGACGGCAGCCGATCAGCCGCCCCTGCCGGTCGCGCGTGTTGCCGTTGTTGAAGCCGCTCTCGCCCCGGTACAGCGTCACGCCCGTGGCCTCGGACCACATCATGATCCGCCGCGACGGGATGTCGGAGAACAGCAGGCAGTCGCGGTCCCCGAACCACACCGGCCCTTCGGTCCAGGTGAAGCCCTCGGCGATCTTCTCCAGCTTGCCCATCGGGTGCACGAGCCCCCGGAACCGGTCGTCCAGGGTTTCGATATGCGGGGGAAAGGTGATCATGGGCGGGTCCTCCGGGCACTGGCGGCAATGACGATGGCAATGATGATGGCGCCGGTCATGACGTTGCGCACGCCCGCCCCCGCGCCGTAACTGTTGAGCATCGAGACAACAAGGAACATGAAGAGCGCGGCCCCGAGGACACCCGGCACGTTGGAATTGCCCCCGGCGATGGAGCTGCCGCCGATCACCACCACGGCGATGGACATCAGCAGGTATTCCGCCCCCATGTTCAGCGCCGCACCGCCGGAAAAGCTCGACAGCAGGTAGCCCGCCAGCGCGGCAAAGACCGCGACGGCCAGGTAGGTCGCCGCCCGGACCGCCTGTACCGGCACGCCCGCCAGCCGCGCCGCGCGCAGGTTCTGGCCCGACGCCAGAAGCCACCGGCCCCAGACCGACCGTTCAAGCAGCACCCATGTGACCACGGCCAGCAGCAGCGCCACCCAGGCCACGTTCGGCACGCCCAGCAGGCGCCCGGTGGCAAAGTCGGCCAGCCCCTCGGGCGGCTTGATGCGCAGGCCCCGGTTCGACCAGATGGCGAGCGACTGGTAGATCAGCGAGGCGGCAAGCGTGGCGATGATCGGCGGCAGCCGCAGCAGGAAGATCAGCGCAAAATTCGCAAGCCCCACGCCAAGGCCCGTGGCCAGCGCCACCGCCAGACCCAGCCACGCGGTGCCCGGATCGCTGCCCATCACCTTCAGCGCCAGCGTGCCCGCCAGCGTCATGGTGGCCGGGATCGACAGGTCGACGTTGCCCGGCCCCAGCGTGATGACCAGCATCTGCCCCAGCCCCACGATGGCGGCGAAGGCACCAAAGCTCATGGCGGCATAGGCCAGTTCCCCTGCCCCGCGGCCCGAGGTCAGGCCCAGCGTCGCGGCAAAGGCCAGTGCGGCCGCCAGCCACGCCCAAAGCCACGGTTTCACGTTCATGTTCAGGTTCATGCCGCAGCCCCCCGCCGCGAGAACAGCAGCCGTGCGGTCAGGACAAGGATCAGGATCGCGCCCTGCGCGCCGATCTGCCAGTCCGGCGACAGCCGCAGGAAGGACAGGAAGGAGGCCGCAAGCGTCAGCGTCAGCGCACCGATCACCGCGCCCACCGGGCTCACCTTGCCGCCGATGAACTCGCCGCCGCCCAGGATCACGCCCGCGATGCTCAAAAGGGTGTAGCGCAGCGCGATATTGGCATCGGCGGAGGTCGTCAGCCCGACCAGTGCCATGCCGGCAAGCACGCCGAACAGCCCGGCAAGCCCGTAGGCCGTGGCCTTCAGCAGGGTGACGTTCCACCCGGCCCGGGCGACCGACCGGGCGTTGCCGCCAAGCCCGCGCAGCACCGTGCCAAGGCCGGAGCGCATGACCATCAGATGCGTCACGACAGCGATCAGGATGGCGGCCACCACGGCCATGGGCATCAGCGGCGGCTTCACCGTCATCAGCGTCCTCAGCCAGCCCGGCGCGGCCCCGCCCGGCGTCGGCAGGATGAACAGCGCCAGCCCGCCCCAGACAAAGGACATGCCCAGCGTCACCACGATGGCGGGCAGTTCCAGCACGTGGATCACCGCCCCCATCGCCGCATAGGACAGCACCAGCAACAGGAGGATCAGCACCCCGGTCAGCGGCGCGTCGTTCAGCCATGTGGCGGTCACGCAGGCCACGAGGCTCACGAAGGCGCCAAGGCTCAGGTCGATGTCGTTCACCATGATGATCATCATCTGCGCGATGGTCGCCAGCGCGATCGGCACCGCCAGGTTGAACAGCAGGTTCAGGCCGAAGTAGCTCATCGCCCTCGGCTGCATCCAGAAGGTCAGCGCCAGCAGCACGGCCAGCGACACGACCGGCAACAGGATCCGGTAACGCTGTGGCATCAGGACGCCTCCTGCATTTCGAAGGACGCCTCGAGGATGCGCTCCTCGGTGATCTGGTCGCCGGTCAGCTCGGCGCTGATCCGTCCATCACGGAAGACGAAGACGCGGTCGCACTGGCAGACCTCTTCGGTCTCGGTCGAATACCACAGGAAGGTGCGGCCCTTCGCGGCCTCGGCGCGGATCATGGCATAGACGTCCTGCTTCGTGCCCACGTCGACCCCGCGCATGGGATCATCCATCACCACCACCTCCGCGTCGGAGGCCAGCGCACGGGCGAACAGCACCTTCTGCTGGTTGCCGCCCGACAGCGACAGGATCGGGTTCGTCAGGTCGTCGGTACGGATGCCGATGCGCCGCTGCCAGTCCTCCGCCAGCGCGCGTTCGGCGCTGCGGTTCACCAGCCCCCGCCGCGCGTCGCGCTGCAGCACGGAAATCGAGATGTTGCGCAGGATCGACCACAAGGGCAGCACGCCGTCGCGCGCCCGGTCGCCCGCGACGAACACGGCCTTCGAGGCCCGGCCCGCCCGCCAGTCCGAGGACTGCGACAGGTACAGCCGCGCCAGCGCCGCCGCCTGCCCGTGCCCCGCGAGGCCCGACAGCCCCACGACCTCGCCGCGGCGCGCTTCCAACCCCTCGGGCGTGCGGATCACCACATCGCCCGGCGCCGACCGCGCCGCCTGCTGGGCGACCGCCTCTGTGGCGACGTGGCCCATGGCATCCACCAGCCCGGCGCGCGTGAATTCCGCCGCGGGCCTGTCCGCCACGACACGGCCGTCCTTCAGCACGACGATGCGGCTCGCCACGGCAAAGATCTCGCCCAGCATGTGGCTGATGAAGATCACCGCCCCGCCCGCCGCGCAGAAGCCCTTCACGTGGTCCAGCAACTGCCGCGCGATGCCCTCGTCCAGCGACGAGGTCGGCTCGTCCAGGATCACCAGCCGCGCCTCACCGCCGCGCGGGGCAAAGCCGATGGCGATCTCCACCATCTGCCGCTCCGCGATGCTCAGCCGGTCGACCTCCGCGTCGGCGTCGATGCCATGGCCGGGAAACACCCTGTCGAGGCTGGCGAGGATCTCCGCCCGCGCCTGCCGCCGCCACGCGAGGCCCTTCAGGCCGGGATGCGACACCCGCAGGTTCTCCGCCACCGTCAGGTTCGGACAGAGCGACAGCTCCTGAAAGACCGATCGGACGCCCTCCGTCCCGGACGGAAACGCCACCTCGCCGGAACTCGGCCCGAAGGTGCCGTTGATCAGGTTCACCAGCGTCGACTTACCCGCGCCGTTGTGCCCCACGAGCCCGAGGCAATCCCCCGGACCGACCCGCAGGCTGACCCCGTCGAGGGCCCGCACCGGGCCGAAATGTTTCGCCGCCTGCGTCAGCGCGACGACAGGCGTATGGTCTTGGTCGGTCATCCGGTCCCCATGTCAGGACGTGCCGGGAAACGCGCCCCGCCCCCGCCGGACGGTGGTGCGGGGCGCGCATGCCCTTACGTCACTTTGCTTCGGAAATCACCGCCTGCGCGTCTTCCAGCGTGTAGCTGACGTTCGCCACAGAACCCTCGGGCGTGGTTTCCAGCGCGCTGTCCAGATCGTCCTGCGTGATCTTCAGGAACGGCACGGTCAGGTCCTTCGGCACCTCTTCGCCCGCAAGGATCTGCTGCGCCACCCAGAACGCCAGCGAGGCGACACCGGGCGCGATCGACAGCGACAGCGTCTCGTAGCCGTTGGCGTCGCGCTGCTCGGCCCACCACTTCAGCTCGTCCTGGCGGTTGCCCAGCACGATCAGCGGCGTATCGCGGCCCGCGGCCTCGAAGGCCTGCGCCGCACCATACCCGTCGCCGCCCTGGGTCACGACGCCCACGATCTCGGGCAGCGAGGGCAGGATACCCGCAACCGCCTTCTGCGCCACGTCCTGCGCCCAGTCCCCATGAACCGAACCGACGATCTCGAACTGGTCGTGTTCCGCCACACCTTCGTGGATGCCCTTGGAAATCTCGTCATCGACGAAGACACCGGCCAGGCCGCGGATCTCCAGCAGGTTGCCGCCGTCGGGCAGACGGCCGGCGAGGTAGTCGACCTCTTCCTTGCCCATCGCCGCGAAATCCACCGCGATCCGCCAGGCGCAGGGCTCCGTCACGATCCCGTCGAAGCTGACCACGATCAGCCCGGCACCGCAGGCCTCGGCAACAGCGCCGTTCAGGGCGGTCGGCGAGGCGGCGTTCAGCACGATGGCGTCATAGCCCTGCAGGATCATGTTCTGGATCTGCGCGGCCTGCTCGGTGGCCTGGTTCTCGGATGTGGTGAAGGCATCCGCCGCCGCCACCACGCCATCGGCCACGGCGGCCTCGGCTGTCTCCTCGAAGGTCTGCAGCATGGCCTGCCGCCACGAGTTGCCCGCGTAGTTGTTGGACAGCGCGATGCGCTTGTCCGAAGTGTCCGCCAGATGGCTTTCCGCATGTGCCGCGCCAGCCAGTAGGGCCAGCGTCGCCGCGCCCGTCAGAAACGTCTTCATGAATTTTCCTCCCTGTGCGTGTGCCGCACTACCTTTGACCGCCCGGTTCTCTCCACCCGGCCGGCGAGGGGAATGGTGGCCATACCCACCGCCGCTGTAAAGGCTGTCGCCCGCAGACCTGTTGCGGGAACCCGCAACGAACTTGCGGGTTCGGGTGTTCCATTTCCCCCGCAACGGGGGCAGACTTGCGGAACCGCGCAAGGCAGCGCCATTAAGCGCCGCGCGGACAAGGGAGGACACATGGCCGACACCCTCGGCGAACCGCGCACCGGCGTGGCGCTGCTCGACATCGCGCGGCGGCTCACCGGCGTGACGGACATCACCGGCGCGCTCGGGGCCGTGGCCGGTGACATCGCCGCGCTGATCCCCTTCACGCATTGCGACATCTGCCTGCTGGACCGCCCCGGTTGGGTGGTCAGCCACGAGGTCGGCATCCGCACCCGCTGGTCGCGCGCCTCTGGCCGGATCGACCACGCGCCGATCCGCGACCTGCTGCTCGGCCAGTGCGAGGTCATGCTGACGGAGGACGCCACGCAGGACCCGCGCTACACCTTCCCCGGCGCCACCTGCGAGCCGATCCTGAACCACAAGCTGCGCGCCCGGGTGAACGTGCTGATGCGCGTCCGCGGCGAGATCATCGGCACGCTGAACCTCTCCCATTCGACCCGCGGGCTCTATGATGCGCAGACGGTCGCGCTGGCGCAGCAGATCGCCGACGTGCTCTCGCCGTGGTTCCACATCCTGCACCGCTCGGACCGGGCGCGGCGCCTGCCCCGCTCCGCCACCGGCGACGAGGGGCTGCGCCGCGGCGCGCTGGAACTGACCCGCGCGCTCGAGGCAGAGCGCCAGCGCGTCGGCATGGACCTGCACGACCAGACGCTGGCCGACCTGTCCCGCCTCCTGCGCGAGGCGACCGGTGACCGCCCCCTGCCCCGCGACGTGCTCGCCTCACGCCTCCGGCAGACAATCGACGACCTGCGCCGGATCATCGACACCGCCGTGCCCACGCTGCTGGAACTGTTCGGGTTTGCCCACGCCGTCCGCGTGCACCTGGAACGCGCTTCGGGCGAATCCGGGGCGCAACTTGAGGTTGACGACCTGACGGACGGGGTGCCGGACGCGCTCGACCCCACGGTGCGCACCGCGCTGTTCCACATCACGCAGGAAGCCATCAACAACGCAACACGCCACGCCGGGGCCAGCCGGATCTCCGTGACGGTCGAGCATCCGGCCCCTGCCCTGCTGACAATCACCGTGCGCGACGACGGCTGCGGCATTCCCGCCGCGCCCGCCCGCCAGTCGGGCCTCATGCACATGCGCACCCGGGCGCGGCTGATCTCGGCCGGGCTGGATATCGAGGCCGATCACGGCACCGTCGTCCGCGTCACGCTGAGGACCGGGCCATGAGGGTTCTGCTTGTCGAGGACGACCAGTTCCACGCTTCCTACATGGAAGACGTGCTGGCCGAGACCCTCCCCGAAGTGACCGAGATCTTCCACGCGGTGAACGGCGAAGAGGCCGAGCACGAGGCCCGCGCCCTGGCCATCGACGCCGTGGTCATGGACCTGCGCATGTCCCGCCGCAACGGGATCGAGGCGGCCCGCACCCTCTGGACCGAACGGCCCGAGACCCGCATCCTGTTCTGGTCGAACTACGCGGACGAGGCCTACCTGCGCGGCATCGCCGCCATCGTGCCGGAGGACAGCGCCTACGGCTACCTGCTGAAGACCGCCCCCCGCGACCGGCTGAAGCTGGCCCTGCGCGCCGTGCTGGTCGAGGGCCAGATCATGGTCGACCGGGAAATCCATCGGCTGCAACGCCGCGCCGCCTCTCCCCGGAACACGCTCGACGACAGCGAGTTCGCGGTGCTGCTGGACCTCGCTATCGGCCTTCAGGACCGCATCATCGCCGAACGGCGCGGCATGTCCCTGCGCACCGTGCAGAACCGCCTTCTGTCGCTTTACGAAAAGCTCGGCGTGGACGACGAGGCCTCCGACGACATGCCGCTGAACAAGCGGGTACGGGCGCTGAACCGTGCGCTGGTGACACGAACCCTCAACATCGAGACGCTGGAAACCGCACAGCGGGATTTCGAACGCTGGCAACAGGGGCGCGACCGCCGCTGACATAGGGCACAGGTGGCGCCATGGAAATTGTCAGCTGACAATTCAGCCCGAGGCGCGCCGGTGTCATCCGAAATTGTCAGCTGACAATCGCGCGCCGCTCGCGGCCTTCAGCATCCCGCCAAGGTTCAGCAGACCCCGGTCCGCCCGCTGGCACAGCGCCCTCAGATAGGCCCCCGGTTTCCGGATCTTGTCCATCGTCTCCAGCATGCAGAGCAGCACCGTCGCGGCCCGCTCCGCGCCCATTCTCTGCCGTGCTTCGACAAACACTTGGGTGTCTATGCCCATCATCGGATGCAACCGCTCCGCCACGGAGACCAGCGTCGGCCAGTCCGGGTTCCGCGTTGGAAAGAAACTCTGGTATTCATGGCAACTGTCCAGCACCTTCGACAGGGCAGGGGTTTCGTCTCTGTCCCGGATGTCCACGGAAGATACAGATTCGGATTGATCTGTAGTCTGTATGTGCCGCTCATTCCGGCTGTCGCTGGCGCTCATTCCGGCTGCGGGCAGGGCGGTTGTCAGCCGGTTGTCCAGTGCGTGCGCAAGCGCCTCCAGCTCTTCCACGGGCAGCTTGCGGCGCTGGCAGAGGCGGGCATCCTCGATCAGCGGGTCGGCCGCGTCGCAGCCGTCCTCCAGCAGCCGTTGCCTGGTGGAGGCGATCCGGGCGCGCAAGGCGTCCGCCTGGGCGCGACGGGCCAGCGCGCGGTCGGCGGCGGCCTGCAGCGCCTCGGCATAGCGGGCGAGGGGGCTCAGGTCGAAACCGAAGGCCACACCGCCGAACCGGGCGAACCTCTTGCGGTTGGCGCTGTCGTGGCGGTCCACCAGCCCGGAGCGGACCAGCGTGGCAAGGTGCCGGCGCAGGGTGCTTTCCGGCATCCCGTTCAGCCGCTCCGCCAGCACGCGGTTCGACGGGTAGACCACCCCGGCGCCGCGGTCCGCGGGCAGGGCGCGGTCGGGGAAGAAGGTCAGGAGCGCGCGCAGCACACCCAGCGTCCGGTGATTGAGGCCGAAGTCCTCGGCGGCATGGGTCAGCGCGTCGAGGATGGCCCACTTGTCGGCGGGCGCAGGGCCGGCCTCCGGGCACATCCCGACAGGCTGCCCGAAGCGGATTCGGGACAGTTCCGTCATTTTCAGTTCACGAAAGACAAAAAAAGACCGCTCCACCGAATCGGTGGCGTTGACAGGATCAGGGGGGAACGGCTATCTCAAGAGTGCGAGAAATGAGAGAGCTCTCCGGGATTTGTCCTGGGGGGCTTTTCTTTTGTCCGGGCTCGTGCCTCCTTTGTTGTCTGCTCGGGTTTCGGTTCAGTCTTCCGACCGCGACTTGATCCAGCGGTCGTAAAGATCCTTGACGATGTCTTCTGCCTGGGCGTCGACCCAGCGGGCGAACTCCGGCGCGTCGCCGTGCGGCACGGTCAGCACCAGCCCCTTGTCGCCATGCCGGATCTTGCCGATTTCATATCCGGCCTCGCTGACGACCTTGCGCGCACGGCCCGTGGCGGCGCGGGGCTTCAGCGGGCTGGGGGCGTCGCTGGCCCAGGCCAGCACCTGTTCGAACCGGGTGTCGCTGTCGGCGATGTCGGCCAGGAGCGGCAGGCAGGCCTCCACCTTGTCGGCCATGGCGGGGCGCTGCATCGCCTCCTCCAGCTTCAGCCAGCGCTCGCGTCCGATCCCCGGGGCAGAGCCGATGTGGCGCAGGAAGCCGATGTCGAAGGCCCGGCCCACGCGCAGCATCCGGCTGACCATGGGCAGGTCGATCGACAGCGCCGCGGCGATTGTCTGCCGGTCGTAGTCCAGCGCGTCGAGCTGGGCGGCAAAGCTGGCCTTCTCGATGAACGACAGGTCCTTGCGGGCGGTGTTCTCCTGGCCCTGGGCCAGCACCAGCGCCTGGTCGTCGAGGTGCCGCACCATGGCCTTGACCGGCAGGCCGAGCGCGCGCAGCGCCCGTACACGGCGGCGGCCATAGACGATCTCGAACTGGCCCGGCTGCCCGGCATGGGGGCGCACCAGCACCGGCACCTGCTGGCCGTAGGTTTTCAGGCTCGCCTGCAGCGCCTCGTCCGCCACGGGATCGTCGCCGAGACGGTCGGCCACGCCGGCATCGACGATGCGCTCGGCCTCGATCTCCTGCACGGCGCTTTCCTGCAGGCGGGTGAGCGAGCTTTGCAGCGCGCCCACGGTGCCGCGCGGGGCGGAGGGGCTGGGACGCCGCGAAGGCTGCGCGGTCTCGGTTGCGTTGCCGGTGGTCAGGATCCCCTTGCGTGCCATGTCAGCGTCCCCATGCCTGCTGCATCAGTGCCTCGATTTCGTCGTTCACCGCGTTCAGCGACTCTATCGCGCGGTCGTAGGTGGACCGATGGAAGGCGCTGCGCTCGACCTCGTAGATGGTCTGCTGGGTCAGCCCGGCGTCGGAAATCGCGGTGGATTTCAGCATGGGCGCGACCATGACCTCGCTGCCGAAGAGGTTGCGGAGGAAGGCGACCACCTGCTGCTGTGGGCCGTCCTGCGGTTCGTAGCGGTTGATGAGGAAGCGGAGGAAGTCGAACTCCATCCGCGCACCGGCGTTCGACACCACGTCGAGCAGGTCGGCGCTCATCTGCAGGAACTGCGACATGGAGGCGACGTCGAGCATGTTCGGCACCACGGTGATCAGGATCCCGGTGGAGGCGCAGAGCGCGGACATGGTCAGATAACCAAGCTGCGGCGGGCAGTCGAAGATGATGACGTCGTAGCGGTCCTCGACTTCCTGCAGGGCGGCGGCCATGCGTGCGTAGAAGGCGGGCTGGATGTTGTTGCGCAGCGCGGTCGGCGTCTCGTGCTCGAACTCCTGCAGGATCAGCCCGCCCGGCGCGAGGTGGAGACCGGGGAAATAGGTTTCCTGGATGATCTCGGAGAAGGGCAGGGGCTCCTCGTAGCGGATCGCGTCGTAGATCGACCCGGAGTGCAGGAAGTCGTATTCCGGCTGGAACCCGAAGAGCGAGGTGAGCGAGGCCTGCGGGTCGATGTCGACGGCGAGCACCCGGTAGCCCTTGAGCGCGAGGCGCTGCGCGGCGTGGATCGAGGAGGTCGTCTTGCCCGAGCCGCCCTTGAAGTTCAGGAAGCTGAGCACCTGCACCTTGTCGCCCTCGCGCCGGCCCTTGAGGTAGGTGCCGGTGGTGCGGGAGTTGTCCTCGAGAATGCGGCGGATTGTCAGCAGGTCGTCGGCGGAGTAGGAGCGGCGGCCGCCGGCAGAGGTCTGGACCTCGGGCACGCGTTCCTCGAAATGGAGCTTGCGCAGGAAGCTGGGGGAAATGCCGAGCAGGTCGGCGGCCTCTCCGGCGGAGAACAGGCGGAGCTGCTTGCGCGCGTCGGGGGCAAAGCTTTTCAGGAGGTGCTGTTCGAGCGCACCTGCCAGGTTCCCCGCGTTTTCGCGGATACGGGTATTGATATGGATGGGCTCTGTTCCCGCCATCTGTTTCACCGCCTCGTCAGGAACGCTGTTTTTCGCCAGCGCTTTATTTTCCGTTTCTTTACGCAAGCGAAAGGGGTGTTGGCAACTGTTTCTTGCGCCGAGGGGCGAAGGCGCCGTTCCGCCGTTTCGCGCGTTGGGTGAAGATCCCGCTGCAAGGCTATGAAATATTTTGGAAAAATCGTGTGACAGCGGAAAAGTGTGTTTTCACAGCTTAGCAGGGAGGGCTTTGCGGTCAAAGGCTTGGCTGTGCCGGGCAGAGAATCGGTGGGGCAGGGGTGACGGGCCCGGGAATGGCGGCGGTTGGCGTTGACAGGGGGGCCTTGTCGGTGACACGTTCGCCGTAACCGAATGGTTACATAGTGCGGCGGCCATCCCGGCATCGCCCGCCCTCTCGAAGGATCCAACGACCATGCAGATCAGCCAGACCCGCCCCCAGATCACTTATGCGGCGGCGCTTGCCCTTGTGGAGGCGGCTCTGACCCACGCGCGGGACAACGGATGGGAGGTTGCGGTGGCAGTCACCGATCCCTTCGGCACGCTCGTTGCCTTCGGACGGACGGACGGTGCCGCGCCGCCCGTCGCGGCCTTCGCGGTGGACAAGGCCTATACCGCCGGCACCCTGCGGAAATCGACGCGGGCCTTCGGCGAACGCATGGCCGCCAGCCCGACCCTGTCGCTGGGCCTTGCCACGCGGCAAAGGTTCATCACGTGGGGCGGGGGACTAGCGGTCTTCGAGGCGGGGGCCTGCATCGGCGGGCTTGGCGTGTCGGGCGCGCAGGAGCACGAGGACATCGCCTGCGCCGAGGCGGCGATCCGGGCGCTGGGGCTGACGCATGGGTGACGTTCAGGGCTCGATGCAGACCAGCCGCATGATCGTTTCGATGTTGAAGGCCAGACGCTCTTCGAGGGCCTCGGCGGACATCAGGTCGCGCCGGAAGACGATGGAGCCGGTGAAGCGGTTGGTCAGGTAGTAGTAGCCGATGGCGGCGATGGTGATGTTGAGCTGCACGGGGTCGATGCCGGGGCGGAAGACGCCTTCCTCGACGCCGCGTTCCAGAAGGCCGCCGACCATGCCGACGAAGCGCTGGAACAGGACGTCAATCTTTTCGGACTTCTTCAGGTGGCGGGCCTTGTGCAGGTTCTCGCTGTTCACCAGCGTGATGAATTCCGGGTTCTTCAGGTAGTAATCCCAGGTGAAGCGGATCAGCTTTTCCAGCGCGTCGCGGGCGGGCAGGTGTTCCAGTTCCAGCGACTGCTCGGCGGTCCGGATGTCGGTGTAGGCCTCCTCCAGCACGATGCGGAACAGGTCCTCCTTGTTGCCGAAGTAGTGGTAGATCATCCGCTTGTTGGCCTTGGCGCGGTCGGCGATCTCGTCGACACGGGCGCCGCCCAGACCGCTCTTGGCGAATTCCTTCTTCGCGGCGGCAAGGATGCGCGCGCGCGTCGCGTCGGCATCGCGGGTCTTCCTGGTTGTGTCGTCTGCCATCTCTTCCCTTCGCCCCGGCGTGGTTCCCATGCCCCTACCTCACTTCGCGGGGCGCGGTCAAAAGCTTCCGCTCGCAGCCATGGGCCGTTTTCGCCCCAAAGCTCTCATGGGGCTTGACGATTCGATGAACAAGGAAGTAACCAGTTAGTGCGTTATCTGGCGACCGTCCGCGATGAAGGGCGGTGCGGCACCCCGGAGGGGCCGGGACATCACGCGTGTTTCAGGAGGACGGCACAGCGCCGTTGAGGGAGGAAAACTATGTCGAATTTCATCAAGGGCTTCATCGAGAAAGAGAAAATCAACCGCCGGAACTTCCTGTTCGCGTCGGCCTACGGGCTGGGCGGGGCGGCGGCACTTGGCGCGCTGGGTCCGAACATGGCGCGGGCGGCGCTGACCGACCCGACCATCGCGTGGTCCTACCGCAACCGCACCAACCCCTACTGGAACGAGATCGTGTCGGGCGGCGAGGCCTTCGTGCAAAGCCTCGGCATGTCGAAGGATGCGCTCACGCACCTCATCAACGAGGGGTCGTCGGAGAAGTCGCTGGCCGACGTGAAGGCGATTCTGGCGAAGACGGGCGGCAACCTCGCGCTTGCCATCGACACCAACGACGCGCCGAACGCGCGTCCTGTGGTGGAGGCGGTGGCGGAGGCGAACGCCTATGTCTCGACCCTGTGGAACAAGACCGACGACCTGCACCCGTGGGATTTCGGCGACAACTACGTCAGTCACATGAGCTGGTCGGACGAGGGCCCGGCGGAAGAGACCGCGCGCATCCTGCTTGAGGCGATGGGCGGCAAGGGCGGCGTCGTGCACCTGGGCGGGATCGCATCGAACAACCCGGCCATCGAGCGGCTTCAGGGCCTGAAGAACGCGCTGGAGGATTACCCGGACGTGGAACTGCTGGCGGCGGAACCGGCTGACTGGGACACCCAGAAGGCCAACCAGGTGATGTCCGCCTTCCTCACGCGCTATGGCGACGAGATCACCGGCGTGCATTGCGCCAACGACACTATCGCCTACGGCGTGCTCGAGGCGCTGCGGGCCGAGGGGATCGAGGACATGCCCATCGTGTCCTATGACGGCAACCCGCAGGCGGTGCAGCTGGTCGCGGACCGCAAGATCCTGGCCACCGTGTTCACCAACCCGCACTGGGGCGGCGGCATCACCGCGGCGCTGGCCTATCACGCGGCCATCGGCACCTTCAAACCGTCCGAGGAACCCAACGAGCACCGCGAATTCTACGGCCCGACCATCATGGTGCAGCCGGAGGACGCGCTGGAGTTCAAGGCGAACTACCTCGACAGCGTGCCGAGCTACGACTGGAACGACTTCTGGGGCCCGTCGAACGGACCCATCGCCTACAATTGATCCGGGAGGACCGGGCCAGCCGGGCGCGTTCCCGGCTGGCCCATGCGCCGGATGACGGTCAGAGGACCGCGCCGGCCGCTTTGGGGAGGACACATCTTGGCCATCACTGAAACCACGGGCAGGACAGAGGGCGCGCGCAGGGCCGGTGCCGGGATCGGGCGCGAGACGCTGGCGAAATGGGCGCCGCTTCTGGTGCTTCTGGTGCTCTGCGCGGTCTTCGCCGTGATGGAGCCGCGCTTCCTGTCGACACGCAACTTCGCGCGCATCCTGATCGCCGCTTCGCCCGCGCTGATGGTGGCGATCGGCGTGACCTTCATCATCATCATGGGGTCCATCGACCTGTCGATGGAGGGGACGGTGTCGGTCTGCGCGGTGTCCTTCGCCTTCTGTTTCCTCTGGCTGGGGGGCACACTGGCAAGCTGGGCCTGGCTTGCCATCCCTATCGCCATGCTGGTCGGCGCGGCGCTGGGGTTCGTCAACGGGCTCATCCACGTCAAGCTGAAGATCCCGTCGTTCATGGCCTCGCTCGCCATGGGGTTCGTGGGGACGGGGCTTGCCATGGTGATGACCGGCGGCGACCGCATCCGCATCGAGGACGAGCTGTTCCGCGCGCTCCTGACCCAGCGCATCCTGAACTTTCCGCTGATGGTCTATGTCGCTGCGGTCTTCCTGCTGATCGCGTGGTTCATCCAGACGCGCACCACGCTGGGCCGCAACTTCTACGCGGTGGGCGGGGGCGAGGACCTGGCGATTGCCTCCGGCCTGAACGTCAACCGGGTGCGGATCATGGGGTTCACGCTGGCGGGCGTGTTCTTTGCGGTGGGCGCGCTGCTGGCGGTGGGCCGCATCGGAATCGCCGAGACTGCCACCGGCAACAACTTCATGTTTCTGTCGATCACCGCGGTCGTGGTCGGGGGCACCGCGCTCTGGGGCGGGATCGGCGGCGTGTGGAACACGCTGGTCGGCGTGCTGATCGTCTTTGTCATCGGCAACGGCATGGTGGTGATCGGGCTGCCCGGCTACGTGCAGGACGGCGTGCTGGGCATCCTCGTGATCCTTGCCGTGATCCTGTCGACCAACCGCAATACCATCAGCTTCGTGAAATAGGGGGCGGGTCGATGTATCAGCTGAACAAGGTCGACAAGAAATTTCCCGGCGTGCATGCGCTGAAGGCGGTGGATTTCCGCATCGGGCGCGGCGAGATCGTGGGCCTCGTGGGGGAGAACGGCGCCGGGAAATCGACGCTGATGAAGGTGATCTACGGCACCTATCAGCCCGACGGCGGCACGATCACCATCGACGGCAGGACCGTCCGGTTCCAGAACCCGCGGCAGGCGATGGACCATGGCATCGGCATGGTGTTCCAGGAGCAGTCGCTGATCACCAACCTGACGGTGATGGAGAACATCTTCCTCGGGTTCGAGCAGCAGTTCGTGCGCTGGGGCGTCATCGACTGGAAGGCGATGGCGGCGGCGGCGAAACGGCAGCTTGCCAAGGTGCGGCTGGAGATCGACCCGGCCACGGTCACGTCGAAGCTGTCCTTCGCGCAGCGGCAGCTGGTGGAGCTGGCCAAGGTCCTGACCCTTGAGGAACGCATCGAGGGCGACCTCGTGATCCTTCTGGACGAACCGACCAGCGTCCTGGCGCGCGAGGAGGTGGAACTGCTGTTCCGGCTGGTGCGGGAACTGACGAGCCGGGCGTCCTTCATCTTCGTCAGTCACCGCATGGACGAGGTGCTGGAACTGTCGGACCGCATCTACGTGATGAAGGACGGCGAGGTGGTGGACGTGGTCGATCACGACACCGCCCGGGTCGAGGAGATCCAGCACAAGATGGTCGGCCGGGACGTCGACAAGGAATATTACCGCGAGCAGAAGCAGAAACCCTACGATCCCTCGCGCGTGCTGGTGCAGTTCGACCGGGTGAGCGTCGCGGGCAAGTTCAGCGACATCTCCTTCGACCTGCACCCGGGCGAGGTGCTGTGTCTTGTCGGGACCGAAGGCTCCGGGCGGGAGGCGATCCTGCGCACGGTCTTCGGCCTCGAACGGCCGACCTCGGGCCGGGTGGAGGTGAAGGGCAAGCCCTACCACCGAACGAGCGCGCAGGAGGCGGTGGCCCGCGGGGTGGGCTACGTCCCGCGCGAGCGCAAGGTCGAAGGCATCGTGACCGGCATGAACGTCTACGAGAACATGACCCTCAGCCAGATGGGCAACTACGCCTCGGGCGGGGTGCTGCGCATCGACCGGGAAAAGGCGCTGGCCGAGGAATGGGTCAAGCGCCTGTCGATCAAGACGCCCGATATCTACAAGGATTGCGGCGGACTGTCGGGCGGCAACCAGCAGAAGGTCGTGCTGGCGAAGTGGCGGTCCGGCGGGTCGGACATCATCCTTCTCGACCACCCCACGCGGGGGCTCGATATCGGGGCCAAGGAAGACGTCTACGACATGGTGCGCGAGATGAGCGCCGCCGGTGCGGGCATCGTGCTGGTTGCCGACACGCTGGAGGAGGCCATCGGCCTCAGCCACACGATCCTCGTCCTGAAGGACGGGGCGTTCCAGAAACGCTTTGACGGGTCACCGGGCGACAAGCCGTCGCTTTATGACCTCGTGCATCACATGATCTGAGGGGGACGGCATGTCACTGGAGAAACTGAAACCCTGGTTCCCGTGGTTCACGCTGGCGGTGCTGGTGATCCTGGTAGGCGCGGTCAACCCGGCCTTCTTCAACCCGTCGGGCATGGTGGCGCTGGTGGCCGATATCGTGCCACTGTTCATCATGGCGCTGGGGATGACCTTCGCGATCTACATCGGCGGGATCGACCTGTCGGTGCAGCAGGTGGCGAACCTCGTGACCGTGGTGGCGACCGTCTACCTGGCCCAGTTCGGGGTGCTGGTCGCGGTGGTCTGTATCGTGGCGGGCTTCGGCATCGGCGCGCTGTCGGGCTGGATCACCACGCGGCAGTTCGTGCCCTCCTTCGTCGCGACGCTGGCCATGGGGTTCATCGCGCTTTCCGGTGCGCGCTACCTGTCGGGCGAACGCGCGCTGTCGATGGATGCGGAGATACGGGACGCGAGCTTTGGCTGGATGTTCGGCAACACCGCGGGTGTCCCGCATGAGCTGATCATCGCGGGCGTGCTGCTGGCGGTGGCGTGGTTCCTGCAGACCCGCACCACCTTTGGCCGCGCGCTGAAGGCGGTGGGGGCAGGGGAGCTGGCCGCCGTGGCCTCGGGCCTGAAGGTCGACCGGATCAAGATCCTCGCCTTTGCGCTGTCGGGGACGTTTGCCGCGATTGCCGGGCTGATGTTCTCGGTCAAGCTGTCGGGGGGCGACGCGAACCTGGCGAACGGGTTCCTGATCCTCGCCATCGTGGCGGTGCTGGTCGGGGGCACGCCGCTGACCGGCGGGGTCGGCGGGGTCATCAACACTCTGGTCGGGACATTGATCGTTGTCGTGATACGCTCGGCCATGGTCTACCTCGAGGTGGATGCGACCATGCAGCAGATGATCTTCGGCATCATCCTGATCGCTGCCATCGCGATGACCATCGACCGGTCGAAGATGAGGATCGTGAAATGATGCGTGCGGCAGTGCTGAAGGAGCCCGGGCGGTTCGAGATCGAGGAGCGGCCGATCCCGAAACCCGGGCGCGGCGAGATCCTGATCCGGATCGCGCGGGTCGGCATCTGCGGCACCGACCTGCACATCTTCAACGGACATTACGCGGCAGAGAGCCTGCCGATGGTGCCGGGTCACGAGTTCACCGGCACCGTCGCGGCGCTGGGGGCGGGGGTCGACGGGCCGGAGGTCGGGACAAAGGCCGTGGTCGACATGAACATCGGCTGCGGGCGCTGCTACTGGTGCCGCCGCAACGAGATCCTGAACTGCCCCGGGATGCAGCAGATGGGCATCACGATGGACGGCGCCTTTGCCGACTACATGACGGTGCCCGCGCGTCTGGTGATCCCCGCGCCGGAGCATGTGCCCTTCGAGGTGCTGGCCCTGACCGAGCCGCTGTCCTGCGTGGTGCGCGCGGCGCGCAAGGCGCAGGTGACCTTCGGACAGTCGGCGCTGGTGATCGGCGCGGGGCCGATCGGCAACCTGCATGTCCAGCTTCTGCGGACCAGCGGGGTTGCCCCGATCATCGTCACTGACCTCTCCCCGGATCGTGTGCGCATGGCGCTGGACTGCGGCGCGGACATCGGTGTGTCCGATCCGGGGCAGTTGAGGCAGGCGGTGATGGAGGCGACTGAAGGGCGGGGCGCCGACCTGGTGATCGAGAGCGTGGGCAACCCCGCGCTTTACGCCGCCGCCCTGCGGCTGGTGCGCCGGGGCGGGCACCTTGCCGCCTTCGGGCTGACCGGCCCGGACGAGACGCTGGCGCTGCCGATCCTCGACACGATCCTGCAGGAGAATTCGGTCAAGGGGTCGGTCGCCGGGATGGGACAGGACATGCACGACGCTCTGACGCTGCTGGTGCACGGGCGGCTGAAGACGGAGCCGTTCACCCGCGCCAGCTTTGCCCTCGGCGACATACAGGCGGCGTTCGACACGCTCGGCGACCGGCCCGGGGACCTGAAGACCCAGATCGTGATGAGTGAATGATGCAGGAGGAGACACGGACATGGCCATCACCACCGAAGCCTATACCTCGCAGCCGCAGGGCTTGATCCCCAACAGCCGCTTTCCGCTTCTGGTGCATCGCGGCGCGGTGCCGGGTGGCGGGGCAGAGGCGCTGAAGGAACGTTTCCGCAGCAACGGCTGGTCGAACAACTGGGATTACCCCGGCATCTACGAATACGCGCATTTCCATTCGACCACGCATGAATGCCTTGGCTGTGCGCAGGGCTGGATGGAGTTCTCGCTGTCCGTGGGCGAGGGCGGATGGACAAAGGTCCGGATCGAGGCGGGGGACGTGATCGTCATGCCGGCGGGCGTCAGCCACGAGATGACGGCCCAGTCCGAGAACATCCACATGTGCGGCGGCTATCCCGACGGGCGCGACTGGGACGACATCCAGGAGCAGTTCCTGACGCAGGAGGATTACGTCCACGCCTGCAAGCGGATCATGATGCTGCCCATTCCCGCCCGCGACCCGGCCACCGGAGAGGCCATGCCGCATTGGCACGCCGCGCCGTCCTCTGTCGATGGCGGGTGGAACGACTGGCGGCACGCATTGGACAGGCGCAGCTGAGCCGCGCCCGACCCCACATCAGGAGAGACAGATGGATACCAGCAGCACACGGCTTTCGCTGCCGTCCGAACCGCGCGCGTTCGGCTTTTTCGTCGACGGCGCCTTTGTGCCCGCCGGACCCCGCGAGGTGTTCGAGCGCCGCTCGCCCGGGCATGACGTGCCGGTGACCCGGATTCCGAAATGCACGACCGGGGATCTCGACATGGCAGTCGATGCGGCGCGCGCCGCCTTCGACGACCGGCGGTGGTCGGGCCTTGGCGGGCAGGCGCGGGCCGCCGTGCTGCTGAAGGCCGGGGCGCTGATCCGCGAACGCGCCGAGGAGATCGCCTATTTCGAAACGCTGGAGAACGGCAAGCCGATCAGCCAGGCGCGCGGCGAGGTGGCGGGCTGCGCGGACATGTTCGACTATGCCTCTGGCCTTGCGCGGAGCCTGCACGGCGACAGCTTCAACAACCTCGGCGACGGGATGCTGGGCCTTGTCACGCGCGAGCCGGTGGGGGTGGTGGGCATCATCACGCCGTGGAACTTCCCCTTCCTCATCCTGTGCGAGCGGGTGCCCTACGTGCTGGCCTCCGGCTGCACAATCGTTGCGAAGCCTTCGGAGGTGACGAGCGCCACGACGCTGATCCTTGCGGAAATCCTGACGGAGGCCGGGCTGCCCGACGGGTGCATGAACGTGGTCACCGGATCGGGGTCCACCATCGGGCAGGCCCTGATCGAGCATCCGAAGGTCGACATGCTGTCCTTCACCGGCTCGACCGCCGTGGGGCGGCGCGTGGTCGAGGCGGCGGGCCGGACGAACTTCAAGAAGCTGGGGCTGGAGCTGGGCGGGAAGAACCCGCAGATCGTCTTTGCCGACGCCGATCTTGATGACGCGGCGGACGGGGTGGCCTTCGGCATCGCCTTCAACACCGGGCAATGCTGCGTGTCCGGGTCGCGGCTGATCGTCGAACGCCCTGTCGCGGACGCATTCGCGCAGAAGGTGCGGGACAAGCTGTCCCGGGCGGTGGTCGGCGATCCGCTGGACGAGGCGACCCAGATCGGCGCGATCACCACCGATGCGCAGAACGCCACGATCCTGTCCTATATCGAGAAGGGGCAGGCGGAGGGTGCGCGGCTGATCTGCGGCGGCACGGCGCTGGATTTCGGGCGCGGCCAGTACATCGCGCCGACGGTCTTCGGCGACGTGACCGCCGACATGGCCATCGCGCGGGAGGAGATCTTTGGCCCCGTTCTGACGGTCATGCCCTTCGACACGGTGGAGGAGGCGATCGCCATGGCCAACGACACCGACTACGGGCTTGCGGCGAGCGTCTGGACAAAGAACATCGACAAGGCGCTGATGGTCACGCGCCGGGTGCAGGCGGGTCGCTTCTGGGTGAACACCACGCTGGCCGGCGGGCCGGAGCTGCCGCTAGGCGGGTTCAAGCAGTCCGGCTGGGGCCGGGAGGCCGGCATGTACGGGGTCGAGGAATACACCCAGGTGAAGTCGGTGCATGTCGAGATCGGGAAACGCACGCCCTGGATCGCGTGAGGGGGGATCATGTCGGAGGAATATGACTACATCATCGTGGGCGGCGGGTCGTCAGGCTGCGTGCTGGCCAACCGGCTGACCGAGGACGCTTCCGCCCGCGTCCTGCTGCTGGAGGCCGGGGGCAAGGACACGCATCCGCTGATCCACATGCCGGTGGGCTTTGCCAAGATGACCACCGGGCCGCTCACCTGGGGGATGGTGACGGCGCCGCAGAAGCACGCCAACAACCGCGAGATTCCCTATGCGCAGGCGCGGGTCATCGGTGGCGGGTCGTCGATCAATGCCGAGGTCTTCACCCGCGGCCATCCCGCCGACTACGACCGCTGGGCCAACGAGGAAGGCTGCGAGGGCTGGTCCTTTGCCGAGGTGAAACGCTACTTCCTGCGCTCAGAGGGCAACACCTTCCTGGCCGGGGAGTGGCACGGGACGGAGGGCGAGCTGGGCGTGTCGAACCTGAAGGAGCCGCAGCCGATGACGCGCGCCTTCCTGCAGGCCTGCCAGCAGCGCGGCATTCCCTACAACCCGGATTTCAACGGCGCGGTGCAGGAAGGTTCGGGCATCTACCAGACCACCACGAAGAACGGCCGGCGTTGTTCCGCGGCGGTGGGGTATCTGCGCCCGGCGATGAAGCGGCCCAACCTGACGGTCCGGACCGGGTGCCTGGTGCACCGGATCGTGGTGGAGCGGGGCCGCGCGGTGGGTGTCGACTACGCGCAGAAGGGGACGCGGACGACGTCGCGCGCCGTGTCGGAGGTGCTGCTGACTGCCGGGGCCATCGGATCGCCGCGGCTGATGATGCTGTCGGGGATGGGACCGGCGGCGCACCTGCGGGAGCATGGCATCGACGTGGTGGCCGACCTGCCCGGCGTGGGCGAGAACCTGACCGACCATTTCGGCATCGACATCGTGGCGGAGCTGAACGGGCACCAGAGCCTCGACAAGTACAACAAGCCGCACTGGATGGCCTGGGCTGGGGCGCAATACCTGCTGTTCGGGTCCGGGCCGGTCACCTCGAACGTGGTGGAGGGCGGGGCCTTCTGGTATGCCGACCGCTCCCTGCCGATCCCCGACCTGCAGTTTCATTTCCTTGCGGGCGCGGGGGCGGAGGCGGGGGTGCCTTCGGTGCCGAAGGGGTCGTCGGGTGTCACCCTGAACAGCTACGCGGTGCGCCCCAGGTCGCGCGGGACGGTGCGGCTGCGGTCCTCCGACCCTGCGGCGCTGCCGGTGGTCGATCCGAATTTCCTGGGCGACCCGGAGGATCTGAAGACCTCGGTCGAGGGGGTGAAGATCAGCCGCGAGATCTTTGAACAGGCGGCGCTGCAGAAACATTTCCGCAGGATCTGCTTTCCCGACGACAGTGTCAGGACGCAGGCCGATTACGAAGCCTATGCCCGACAGTTCGGGCGCACGTCCTACCACCCGACCTGCACCTGCAAGATGGGGCCGGAGAGCGATCCCATGGCGGTTGTCGATCCGCAGCTCAGGGTGCGCGGCGTGGACGGCCTGCGGATCTGCGACAGTTCGGCCATGCCGAGCCTGATCGGGTCCAACACCAATGCCCCCACCATCATGATCGGCGAGAAGGCCGCCGACCTGGTGCGGGGAAACCGCTGACGCACCTCCCTGTCAGGCCTGGGGCGGCCTGAGCGCCGCCCCCTTTTCCGTTCAGCCGCGCCTCAGTCGAAATCCGGTGCGTAGGGCACGAGGTCCTTGCCGACGATCCTGTAGCCGGTGCGGGTCATCTCCTCGATCCGCGCCATGTCGATGGACGAGAGGGTGAAGTCCATCACGTCGAAGTTCGCGGCGATGTTGGCGGGCTTTGTCGACATGGTGTTGATGCTGACGCCCTTCTGCAGGATCCAGCGCAGAACGACCTGCGCGGCGCTCTTGCCGTAGGTTTCGCCGATCTCGCCGAAGATCGCGTGTTTGAACACCTCGCCGCGCGCCACGGAGCAGTAGGAGGCAAGCGGGATGCCGGTCTCGGCCGCGGCGGTCAGCAGCTTGTCCTGGTTGAGCAGCGGGTGGAATTCGACCTGGTTGGTGACAAGCGGCGCGTCCACGATGGCGCGGGCGTCGTGCATCATCTGCGCGGTGTAGTTCGACACGCCGATGTGCCGGGCCAGCCCCCGGTCATGCGCCTGCTGCAGCAGCTCCAGCGACAGGCGGATATCGCCGCCCGGCGTCGGCCAGTGCAGGAGCAGCACATCCGCCTGATCGATCATCAGCTTCTTCAGGCTCTCCTCGACCGAGGGCAGAAACGCCTCCTCAGTGAAGTTGGCGATGTCGACCTTGGTGGTGATGCACAGCTCATCTCGGCTGAGGCCGGTGGCCCTGAGGGCCGCGCCGGTGTCGGCCTCGTTGCCGTACATCTGCGCGGTGTCGAAGGCGCGATAGCCCACCTCGGCGGCGGCGAGAACGGCGTCGTGCAGTTCCTGTCCCGTCAGGGGAAACGTGCCGAACGAGCGTTGATAGGTCTTTTCGAAATAGATGGTCACGGTTGGCTCTCCCTGTGAATGGGCCGCGTGATCCGCGTGACGGGCGGCAATATCGGGCTTGATCGTGGCACGACTTGGCGGCATATTACAAATAACCAGTTAGTTACTAAGAGGCAACCGGATATGTCCAAGACCGCGACCGCAGAGGAGGCCGTCCGCCGGATCGGGGATGGTGCGATCGTCGCCGTGAACGCGTCGAGCGGGCTGTGCTGTCCCGACGCCGTGCTGGCCGCGCTTGGCGCGCGGTTCGACGCGACGGGATCGCCGCGCAACCTGACCTCGGTTCATCCGATCGCGGCGGGGGACATGTTCGGCACGCCGGGTGTGGATCACATCGCCAGGCCGGGCATGCTGACCAAGATCATCGGCGGGTCTTACCCCTCGGGCCCGACGAAGGCTGAGCCGCCGAAGATCTGGCAGATGATCACCGCGGGGCGGGTGAAGGCCTACAACGTGCCCTCGGGCATCGTCTTCGACATGCTGCGCGAGGGGGCGGCCAAGCGGCCCGGCGTACTGACCAAGGTGGGTCTGCAGACCTTCGTCGATCCCGATCTGGAAGGCTGCGCGATGAACGACGCCGCGCGGGCCGAACCGCTGGTCTTCCACCGGGAGTTCGAGGGCGAGGACTGGCTTTATTTCCCGGCGATCCGGCCGGATGTGGCGATCATCCGCGCCACCACGGCGGACGAGCGCGGCAACCTGAGCTTCGAACAGGAGGGCGCCTACCTCGGCGCGATGGAGCTGGCGCTGGCCGCGCGCAACTCAGGCGGGCTGGTCATCGCACAGGTCAAGAGGGTAGCGCAGAACGGCTCCATCCGGCCGCATGACGTGCGCGTGCCGGGCATCCTGGTGGACGTGGTCGTCGAGGCGCCCGAACAGTTGCAGACCACCGCGACCGACTACGACCCCGCCATCTCTGGCGAGTTGATCCGCCCGCTGCACACGTTCCGCCCGGCGGAGTTCAACGTCGGCAAGGTCATCGCCCGCCGCGTGGCGCAGGAGTTGCGAGAAGGCTGGGCGGTGAACATCGGCTTCGGCATCTCGGCCAACGTGCCGCGAATCCTTGTCGAGGAGGGGTTGCACGGCGCGGTCACCTGGATGATCGAGCAGGGCGCGGTGGGCGGCGTGCCGCTCTTGGACTTCAAGTTCGGCTGCGCCGCCAACGCGGAGGCCTTCGTCGCCTCGCCGCACCAGTTCACTTATTTCCAGGCGGGGGGATTCGATGCTTCGCTGCTGTCCTTCCTCGAGGTCGGGCGGGACGGGTCGGTCAACGTCTCGCGGCTGCGCGGCGTGCCGCATCGCACCGCCGGGGCCGGGGGATTCGTCGACATTACGGCGCGCGCCAGCAAGATCGTGTTCTCCGGCAATTTCAACGCCGGGGCGAAGATGCGGGTGGAGGACGGGCAACTGGTGATCGACAGCGAGGGCAAGGTCGCGAAGTTCGTCGATGCGGTCGACCAGGTGTCCTTTTCGGGCGCGCGAGCGCGGGAGCTGGGTCAGGACGTGACCTACGTGACGGAACGCTGCGTGATCCGGCTGGTCGAGGGCGCGCTGGTCGTGACGGAGGTGGCGCCGGGGCTGGACGTGCAGCAGGACATCCTGGATCAGGCGGCCACGGAACTGCGGGTTGCCAACGATCTGAAGACCATGGACGCGGGTCTCTTCCAGCCGGGGCCGATGGCGCTGGAGCTTGCCCGGGCATGACCGGCTGGCAGCATCTTTCGCTGGAAGCCGGGGGCGGGATCGGCGTGCTGCGCCTGACGCGCGAGGACAAGCGCAATGCGCTCGACGCGGCGATGATGGAAGCGCTTGCCGATCTTTGCCGGCAGGTCGAGCGGCGCGAGGACATTGGCGTCCTGATCCTGACGGGCAGCGGGCGCAGTTTCTGTGCCGGGGGCGACATTGCCGCGTGGAGCGCGGAAGGCCCCGCCGCGTTCGGGCGCCACTGGGTGCGCGACGGCCACGCGGTCCTCGACCGTCTGGCCCGGCTGCGGCAGCCGGTGATCGCCGCGCTGAACGGCCCGGTGCTGGGCGGCGGGCTGGAACTGGCCGCCTGCGCCGACTACCGAATCGCCGAGGACCATGTGCGCTTCGGCCAGCCGGAAACCGGGCTGGGGATCATCGCGGGGTGGTCGGGAACGCAACGCGCCGTGCGCCGCTTCGGCGCGCAGGTGGTCCGCCGCATGGCACTGTTCGGAGAGGTGTTGTCGGCGGAGGAGGCCTTGCACGCGGGTCTGGCCGACCGGGTGGTGCCGCAGGGCGAGAGCCTTGGGGCGGCCCGCGATCTGGCGCAGGCGCTGTTGAAACGCGGGCCGCTGGCGACCGAGCTGACCAAGATGCTGATCAATGCCGCCGAGGGCGAGGAGCGGGAGCGTGTCCTCGACTCCCTCGCCGGGCGGATCGCGGCGGCCAGCGAAGAGTTGCAGGAGGGCGTCGCGGCCTTCAGGGAGAAACGACCGCCGGATTTCGGCGGCAGGGGAGAGTGAACGATGATCCGACATCTTGTGCATCTGCGGTTCCGCGGAGACGTGGACGCGGCGACGAAACAGGCGCTGTACGACCGGCTGGCCGGGTTGGCCGACCGGATCGACGGCATCGAGGATTTCCAACACCGGCAGAACGTCTCGGTCGAGACGCCGCTGGTGCGCGGTTTCCTCGACATGTTCTGGTTCGATTTCCGCGACGCGGAGGTGCGTGACGCCTACCTTGTCGACGAGGTTCATCAGGCCATCGGCGCCGATATCGTCGCCTGCGTCGAAGGCGGCGCGGAGGGTGTCTTTGTCTGCGATATCGAGCTCTGACGCGCCCCTTGTCGGGGGCGGTCAGGCGTAGATCATCAGCCGGTTCACCCCGCGCTGCACGGTTTCGCTGCGCTGGTTCGTCACGTCGAAGTCCAGAGTGGCGACCGCGCGCTTCCCGTCAGAGGTGGCGCGCAGGCCGGCGACGGTGATCGTTGCGGCGATGCTGTCCCCGGCGAGGACCGGGGCGGCAAAGCTCCAGTCCCAGCCGAGCGAGGCCAGCGCAGCGAACTGCGCCGGGGCCTGGTTCTTCAGCCCGTCGACCAGAGACAGTACCAACAGCCCGTGCGCCACCCGGTCGCGGAACCCGTGGCGCAGGGCGGCGTCGCGGTCCATGTGGATCTCGAACCGGTCGCCGGTCATGGCGGCGAAGGCGTCGATCAGCGCAGGTGTCACCGCGCATTGACCGGTTTCGATCACGTCGCCGGTCCGGAGGTCGGCCAGGCCATACCGGCCCGGCCCGAGTGTCCTGCCGCTCATGGTGTGGGGGCGTCTTCTCGCAGCAGCCCTTTGGCCTTCAGGTCCGCCCAGAACGCATCGGGGATCGGGTGGCTGAACCACGCGAGGTTCTGCTGCAACTGCTCCACCGTCCGCGTGCCTGCCATGAAAGTCGGCACCGCGGGGTGCGCCACGACGAACTGCAGCGCGGCGGCGGGCAGCGGCACGTCGTAGTCGGCGCAGACCGCCTCGATCCGGCGGACGCGGTCCATGATCTCTGCCGGGGCGGGGGCGTAGTTGTACTTTGCGCCCTCCTTCGCCCCCGTGGCGAGGATGCCGGAGTTGAAGCCGCCGCCGACCACGACAGCCGCACCGCGTTCCTCGCAGAGCGGCAGGAACTCGTTGAGCGAATCCTGTTCCAGCAGGGTGTAGCGCCCGGCCAGCAGGAAGCAGTCGAAGTCGCGCTGTTGCAGGGCGGCGTGGCAGACTTCCCACTCGTTGACGCCGACACCGATTGCCTTGACCACACCCTGGTTGCGCAGCTCCGACAGAGCCTTCCACGCGCCATCCATCGCCTGCCGGAACACTTCCGGCTGCTCGGTCCCACGGGTGAAGACGTCAATGTCGTGGATGAAGCAGATGTCCATCCGTTCGAGGTTCAGCCGCTGCAGGCTGTCCTCGAAGCTGCGCATGGTGCCGTCGTAGCTGTAGTCGAAGTGCATCGTGAAGCGCCCGGCGTTGGTCCATGGCGCGTAGTCGATGTCGGCCTTCCGCGCCGGTTTCAGGATGCGCCCGACCTTCGAGGACAGCACGAAATCGTCGCGGTCCTTCCAGCGCAGCCCGTGGCCGGTGCGCAGTTCGGCCAGCCCGTGGCCGTACATCGGCGCGGTGTCGAAGTAGCGCACGCCCTGATCCCACGCCTCCCGGATCATCGCGTCCGAGGTGTCCTCGTCGATCTCGCGAAAGATGTTGCCGATCGGGGCCGTTCCGAATCCGAAGGGGGTCACCTCCAGATCGACGCGTCCGAATTTCACCTTCTCATCGGGTTTCATGCCGTCCTCCCATAAGTAACTGCATGGTTATATAGCGCAGATCGGCGGCGGCAAATCAACCCTCATGAGGGACTTGACCAAACTGCCGCGCCTGCCTAAAAGTAACCATCTAGTTACTGCGGGAGGCGAGATGTTTCTGACAGAGATGCACGTTCAGGTGCGCGACATGACCCGGCAATTTGCGCAGGACGTCATTCGCCCCGCGGCGGAGGCGCTGGACGACGAGGAACGCTTTCCCGCCGAGATCTACGACCAGATGGCGGAGCTGGGCCTGTTCGGCATCAGCGTGCCGGAAGAGATGGGCGGACCGGGTTTCGACACGGTGACCTATGCGCTGGTGATGGAGGAGCTGTCGCGCGGTTATGCCAGCGTCGCCGATCAATGCGGGCTGGTGGAGCTGCTTTCTACGCTGCTGGTGCAACATGGCACCGATGCGCAGCGCGCCCGTTGGCTGGGGCCGCTTCTGACGGCGCAGAAGCGGGGCGCCTACTGCATCACCGAAGCCGAGGCGGGGACCGACGTGTCCGGCATCCGCTCGACCGCCGTGAAGGACGGCGACGGCTGGGTGCTGAACGGCGGCAAGATCTGGATCCACAACGCGCCGGTGGCGGACGTGGGCTTTGTCCTTGCGCGGACCGATCCGGAGGCCGGGCACCGCGGCATGTCGATCTTCATCGTCGACCTGCATGCCGAGGGCGTGTCGCGCGGGCCGAAGGAGCACAAGATGGGCCAGCGCGCCAGCCAGGTGGGCGCGCTGAACTTCGACAACGTCCGGCTGCCGGCAGAGGCCTTGCTGGGCGTCGAGGGACGCGGCTTCCACATGATGATGAGCGTGCTCGACAAGGGCCGCGTGGGGATTGCCGCGCTGGCCGTGGGGATCGGTCAGGCGGGGCTCGAGGCGGCGGTGGACTACGCCGCGCAGCGCAAGCAGTTCAAGAAGGCCATCGCGGAGTTCCAGGGGGTCCAGTGGCTTCTGGCTGACATCGCCAAGGACGTGGAGGCGGCGCGCCTTCTCGTGCTGAATGCCGCCTACAAGATCGACACAGGCGCCGATGCCACGCGCTATTGTTCGATGGCGAAGTGCTTTGCCGGGGACATGGCCGTGGCGCGCACGGCGGATGCGGTGCAGGTCTTCGGCGGCTCGGGCTACATCCGCGGGTTCGAGGTGGAGCGGCTGTATCGCGACGCCAAGATCACCCAGATCTACGAGGGCACGAACCAGATCCAGCGGATGATCATCGCCCGCGAACTGCTGGCGAAGGGGGCCGCGGCATGAGCGGACAGGTCGCGCTGATCACCGGGTCGAGCCGGGGCATCGGGCTGGCCGCCGCGGTGGCGCTGGCGCGCGAGGGGTTTGCCATCGCGCTCAACGGCCCTTTCGACGACGACGAGTTGCAGACCGCCGTCAGGACGGTGCAGGCGGAGGGCATACCAATCGTGGCCGCGCCCTTCGACGTCGCCGACCTCGACGCGCATGGTGCGGCGCTGGACCGGGTGGAGGCGGCGCTCGGCCCGCTGACGACGCTGGTCAACAACGCCGGGGTGGGCGTGATGCAGCGGGGCGATCCGCTGGACGTCACCGAGGACAGCTACGACCGCTGCCTTGCGATCAACGCCAAGGCGCCGTTCTTCCTGACCGCGGCCTTTGCCCGGCGTCTTCTGGCGCGCGACCGCGATCCGGCGCTGTTTCACGCGGTGGTCAACGTCACCTCGTCCAACGCCGTCGCGGTGGCGGAGCCGCGCGCGGAATACTGCGTGTCGAAAGCCGCCGCTGCCATGTCGTCGAAGGTCTGGGCCGTGCGGCTGGGGCGCGAGAACATCGCGGTCTACGATGTGCAGCCCGGCCTCATCGCCACGGAAATGACCGCCCCCGTGATCGCGCAGTACGAAGCGCGCGCGCAGGCGGGCCTGACCCTCTTTCCGCGCGTCGGCCAGCCCGGGGACATGGGCGGGATCATCGCCGCGCTCGCCAGCGGCAAGCTGCCGTACACCACCGGACAGGCGATCTCGGCCGATGCCGGGATGCTGGTGCCGCGCTTCTGAAGGACCACAGCCATGAAGATCGCCTTGCCCGACGAGACCGGCGCGCTTGAGGACTACCGCCTGAGCGGCACGCCGATGCCCGAGACGCCGCTGCCCGCCAACCCGGCGCGCGTGGTCTATTCCGCCGCGCATGTAGTGGCCGATCCGTTCACCGCCAGCGACCCCTCCGGTCCGGCGGCGGTGGACTGGGCGGCAACGATGCGCTTTCGCCACCACCTGCACGGGCTGGGCCTTGGCATTGCCGAGGCGATGGACACCGCGCAGCGGGGCATGGGGCTCGACTGGCCCGGCGCGCTGGAGCTGATCCGCCGCACGCGGGCCGAGCTGCCGGATGCGCTGGTCGCCAACGGTTGCGGGACCGATCACCTCGACCCGTCCGGGGCGCGGGGCCTAGACGACGTGAAGCGCGCCTACATGGAACAGCTCGGCGCGATCCAGGCGCTGGACGCCCGCGTGATCCTGATGGCGAGCCGCGCCATGGCGCGTGTCGCCCGAGGCCCCGACGATTACATCCGGCTCTATACGGAGCTTCTGTCGGCCTGCGATCACCCGGCTATCCTGCACTGGTTGGGCGACATGTTCGATCCGCAGCTTGCCGGTTACTGGGGCAGTGACCGGTTCGAGGACGCGCTGGAGACGGTCGTCGCGATCATCGAGGCGAACGCCGCCAAGGTCGACGGGATCAAGATCTCGCTTCTGGACAAGGAGAAGGAGGTCGTCCTGCGCCGCCGCCTGCCAAAGGGCGTGCGGATGTATACCGGCGACGACTTCAACTATCCCGAACTGATCGAAGGCGACGGGCAGGGCTTCTCGCATGCGCTGCTCGGGATCTTCGACCCGCTGGCCCCTGCGGCGGCGCAGGCGATAAACCTTCTGGGGCAGGGGGACGCGGCGGGCTTCCGCGCTACGCTGGACCCGACCGTGCCGCTGGCGCGCCTGATCTTCCGCGCGCCGACGCAGTACTACAAGACCGGCGTGGTCTTCCTTGCGTGGCTGAACGGCTTTCAGGATCACTTCGTCATGCTGAACGGCGCGCAGGCGATGCGGCCCCTCCCGTATTTCACCGAAGTCTTCCGGCAGGCCGACCGCTGCGGCCTGCTGCGCGACCCGGACATGGCGGTGGCCCGCATGAAGCGCCTGCTGTCGGTCTACGGCGTGGCGTGATGCGGGATTTCTCGCGCGACACCTCGGCGCTGGCGCTGAACACGGCGACGCTGGGCCACATCCTCGACGGCCATGGCGCGGGCTGGTCGCCCGAGCAGGTGACCGACGCCTGCGCCGAACGCGGCTTTGGCGGCATCGTTTTCTGGCGGCGCGAGATCGGTGGCGATGCGGTGCGGATCGGCGAACGGGTCCGCGCGGCCGGGATGCAGGTGGCGGGGCTGTGCCGCACGCCGTACCTGACCGGGCGGGACGCGGGCAGCGACGACGAGGTGACGGCCTCCATCGACATGGCGGCGGGGCTGGGCGCCCCGGTTCTGACCATCGTCACCGGCGGGACGGAGCCGGGGACAAAGGGGCTGGAGGAGAGCCGCAAGCGGTTGGCCGGGCGCATCGCGCGCCATGCCGACCATGCCGCCGCCTGCAATGTGCGGCTGGCGCTGGAGCCGCTGAACCCGATGTTCGGCGGCAACCGCACCTGCGTGTTCACGGTCAGGGATGCGCTGGAGGTTTGCCGGGCGCTCGACCTGCCGCATGTCGGCATCGCCGTCGATGTCTACCACGTCTGGTGGGACCGGACGCTGCCGGAGGTCCTGCCCGGGGCGGCGGGGAAGATCTTCGGCTACCACCTCTGCGACTGGCTGGAGGACACCGGCCACATGCTGCTGGATCGCGGGATGATGGGGGACGGGATCGCCGATCTGAAGGCGCTGCGGCGGATGGTCGAGGCGGCGGGCTATGACGGGTTCTGCGAGGTCGAGGTGTTCTCGGCCGACAATTGGTGGAAGCGCCCGCCCGCTGAGGTGCTGGACGTGATCGTCGACCGTTTCCGGACCGTCTGCTGACGGGGGTATGCCGGGTGCGGTCCGATCCGTCCCCGGCGATCCATGGATCAGCCCTTGCGCAGGTCGTCCAGCAGCTTGCGTGCTTCGGCCTCCGTCACGCGGCCATGGGCGCGCAGGCCCGCCGCGACGGACTCGATCTCGTCGCCCTCCGCACCGGCGGCGATGGCCACGTTCTGCGCGTGCAGCGCCATGTGACCCTTCTGGATGCCGTCCGTCGCCAGCGCCCGCAGAGCGCCGAAGTTCTGCGCGAGGCCAACGGCAGCGGTGATGCGCGCCAGC
>NZ_CP126153.1:0-19512 GCF_030126985.1 Sagittula sp. MA-2
CGGACCTGCCGGGATGGCAGGCGGATCAACAGGACTGGGAAACTATCAGGGGTGGGGTGAGCGGGCTTTAGCCCGTCGATCCCCTGCCCTGTCTATCTCTCAAAGCGAGACCGGCACGCTGCCGGGATCACAGGATATTCATACTGCAAATTCTGCTGCCAGAGCGAACATAGGCCCAATCTGTCCAGCATGATGGCTGGCAACGCTGACTTCCTCAGAAGACCCGTCACATCAAATTGTTCTTTATATGTTCCACGGAAAACCATACAATCTCCAGTAGAGCCAAGCAGGGAGCCAAGATGAAGATTAGGGTCACTCAGTTCATCGAATTTGCATACGGAGACAAGCGAAAAGACAAGGCAAAGGTCAAAAGTATAATTGGTGACCTCGACTTGCCATATGACCCTGCAAGGGACCGCTACAAGCAATTCCGAGAAGCCATGGCTTCTCTTGAAGACAAAAAGATTTCGACCGAAAAATTCTTGGCGCTGCATTCTAGGTCATGTTGACAAATGGCGGATCCAGAGACGGATCGACGTGATGTCAATGAAGCCGAGGAAGCTTTCCGCCGTCTTGTCGTAGCGGGTCGCGACACGCCTGGCGTTCTTGAGCTTGTTGAAGCAGCGTTCGACCAGATTCCGCAGGCGATACAGCGAGCGATCGACACCAATCCGCTTCTTGCGGGACTTGCGCATCGGTATCACGGGCAGGACGTTGCGCGCCTCCATGCCTCCTCTGATCTTGTCTGCATCGTAGCCGCGATCCGCGAGCAGCACGCTCGGGCGGGGCAGATTATCCGCCATCACCAGATTGAAGCCGAGATAGTCCGACGTCTGGCCTGGCGTGATCTCTGTCCTCATGGGAAGCCCGTGTGCATTGACGAGGAGGTGGATCTTGGTCGTAAAGCCACCTCGAGAACGGCCGAAACCCTGTCGTGGAGTCCCGCTTTAGCGCCCGCTGCCTGATGGTGGGCGCGGATCACGGTGCTGTCGATCATTTGCAGGGCGCTTGGCACGGCTCCGCTCTGGTTCAGAGCATCCATTATGTCCTCCCAGAGGCCCGCCAGTGTCCAGCGCCGGAACTGTCGGTAAACGCTTGACCATTTGCCGAACTCGCCAGGTAGGTCCCGCCATGGCGCCCCGGTTCGGGCAATCCAGAAAATCCCATCAAGGACGAGGCGGTGGTTGGTGGCTTTGCGTCCGTTCGGGGCGCGGGCGGCGAGGATGAAGCGCTCAAAGAACGCCCATTCCTCGTCCGATATAAGGTTTCGTGCCAAGCTGGTCTCCATCGCAGATGCCAGCTTGAATCATGCTCAAAGCCTGATTTGAATCCCTTTTGTCAACACGACCTAGCGTTTCCGCAAACAAATCTGCCGGATATAAGGTTCTGTGCCAAAATTATCTGGACCTAAAAGAAGATCACGCGCTCATCTGGCAAGGACGCAGCCCCGTAGAAGCAGACATTTCTGGCCTACGTATCACGACAGCTTGGTATCTGCGTACCGAGGCAAACAACCAGAGACGAATTATTTTCCTGCATTTCGGGAAGGAACAACTACCCCGGAAAAAGGAGCGAGGTTTGCTGACTATACTGCGACTTGCGCAACCAGATTCTGCGGGCGTCGGCATTCTCAACATCCAACCAGGAACGCTGATAACCGCAACGCGGCTAGATCAAAACGAAGCCGATTATTTGAAGACTCGCGCTGAGAAATTTTTGTCTCTTGCCAAGGAGTTGCAGTCAGGCGGGTGAAGACCCACCATTCAACGAATGTCGCATATATCGCGTGGTTCCGATGGCTGGCGGCAGGGTAAAGCCACCAGATGAACCTCCGAGAACGCGTGGCAAAGAACATCATTGATCGTCGCAAGAGCATTGGCCTGAGTCAGGAAGACCTGGCGAGACAGGCTGGCCTCAGCCGTGCCTATGTTGGCAAGGTCGAGAACGCGCGATTTTCTGTGACCATCGACACGATTGAGAAGATTGCTCATGCTCTGGAGGTTGACGCGGATGTCCTGTTCGAACCTCGATAGCCAGACGCGAAAGCAGTGATCTCTAACTTGCTTCACTCAACCGGTGCATCCGGCTTCTGATCGAACAGGATCACCCTCCCGTCGCCACTGTCTGGATCGCTCACCAGGACAAATGGCACATCCGCCCCGTCCTTCTCATAGAGACAGCGGTACTTCATCTTGCCATCGAGCGGATCGCGCACCTGGTCGTAACTGTAGCTGTGCGGAATGCCCTTCTCGATCCAGCCTTCGACACCTGCGGGCGTCACAAGCGACAACGGCTTTCCGTCCAGCAAGATCGTCTTGCCCACGTTGAACACTTCATACATCCGATCAGTCTCCTCTGTTGTGTCACCGGATTGCGTCACAGGCTGTGACCTTCGCCACGATCCCTGTCCCGCGTGTTTTCATTCTCGTCGTCACCGCGTTCCTGTTCGCGCTCGTCCTCGATCTCCAGCCGCTCACGCGGCTTGTTCAGCACGTCCTTCAGGCGCTCGTTGACGGACGGCTTCCGCGCCGCGCGTCCTGTCTCCTCGCCCAGATCATACTCGCTGTGACCATCCAGCTTGTGAACCGCTGCCTGGCCGTCGCGACCGGCGTCCTTTTCCATGATCTCCTTCAGCCGCTCACGCGCATAATTGTGGCCGTCCGGTTTGAGCGTGTCGTCCTGATCCCGCGACCGACCCACAACGCGCGCCAGACGCTCCCGGAAGTCATCCGGGTTTCGGTCGCGGTCGCGATCTTTTGCAGTTGCAGCCCTTAGTGCTGCCAGACCGGCAGAGACACGACCCTGCCCCGCCTCGCGCTCGATGCCGTAGGTCTCGCGCGCCAGCTCCAGCCGCGTGCGCATTTCACGGAACGCGGCGCGGGCCTGGCGGGCGGCATGGACGACAGCGCCACGTTCGGTGACCGGGATGTATTCCCGGCCCTGGCGCTCGGCCATCCACTTCGCCCGCCGCTCCATGGAATTGGCCGCCGGTCCCAGCTTCAGCTCGGGGTCGCGGTCCAGTTCTTCGGCTGAGAGCTGATCGCCCCGCTCCAGCGCGGCCTCGCGCTGCGCTTCGAGCGACCGGTGATCAACGCGCTCCACCTCCCCTGCCCGCTCTAGGGCGCGGTTCTGCAACTCCGCCCAGAGACCGCGCATCTGCTCGATCTCGACACCGCCGGTCTTGGCGGAATCGAGCACGCGCGTCTTGGCTGTGAAGCCCTCGGCTTCAAGCTTGCGGGTGGAGGTCAGGACATGGGCATGGTGATTGCGCTGATCGCCCTCACGGTGGGGGGCATGGATCGCCACATCGACGGCCACGCCATAGCGGCTGACCAGCTCCTGGGCGAAGTCGCGGGTGATCTGGGACCGGGCCTCGGCGCTGATCTCCGACGGCAGGGCCAACTCCCACTCGCGGGCGGTGACGGAGTTGCGGCGGGTCTCGCTGGCCTCGACCTCGTTCCAGAGGCGGGACCGATCCGTGGCCCAGTCCGGCGCGTCTTTCGGTGCCAGGATGAAGGTCTCCTCGATGCCCTGCTTGCGGGTGTAATCGTGGACGCGGCCTTCACGCTGGCACTCTATGCGCTCCCCGACACGGTAGGCCGCGGCTGCGGTGGCAGAGCGCCCGGCGCTGCGTTTGATCGTTTTCACTGAGAGGTGGTAGCTGGCCATGCCGACTACCCCGCCCTGTGATGCAGACGATACCGACGCGCGCCGCTGCTGACCCCGGCCCATGCCCCAACATGGGCCACAGGGTCAGCCGTCTTTTCCCCGCTGGATCGCGCCCTGCCTCGGCGCGGAACGAGTGGAAAAGAGAGCCCGCCCGAAGTGAGCCTCTGGCTCTCTGAGGCGCGGGCTTGCCAGTGATCTGTCCCCATATCCCCAGCCTCATGAGGGGCGGGATATGGGGACAGATCACTGGCGGTTTGTCGGGGGCAAACCAGGTATCGCGAAGGGGCGTCAGCACCTGGGCGCGATACCTCCCGCAAGGGAGACGCCAGCGGCAGACCGGCCCCCACCGTGGGGCATCGGGCGAGGCGCTGGTGCGACCTTGCGGGACGCGATCCAACTGCCAAAGTTGGCCATGGAGAGTTTGAGAGGCCGGGAGGGCCTTTCATTCCGGCGCGCATCGCGTCGGACGGAGTTCGCCATCGGCTGAGGCCCTGCCTCAAGGAGATCGCACGCAAATCTCGGAACCGCAGGTGGAGAGTTTGCATAAGTGCGCCCTTGTCCTTTACAGGCCTACGGGTAAGCGCTATCGCTGGTTGTGGCAAGCCTAACCTTTACACCTGCCCTCTTTGAAGTGGATTTCCGAATTGGCCGAGACTGAGCTTGAACGCGCCGAGAAACGCTATGCCCAGGCCAAGGCCCGCCTGCAGGCTCTGAAGAACCGGGAAGCCACCAGACAGCGCAAGCTGGATACACGCCGCAAGGTGATCCTGGGTGGGGCGCTCATGGACCTCGCCGAACGGGATTCCAATGCCGCCGCCATGCTCGACCGGCTGATCCGTAACCTCTCCCGCGAACAGGATCGCAAGGCCTTTGCAGAGTGGGACGACCCCTCCCCTTCTCCTGACACTGGCCAGAGTGACGCGACATGATGCGCGGCCTCAGCCTCGCCTTCTGGCGACTTTTCCGGTTCATCCAGGTTCTGATCGTGACCCCGATCCTAGTCGGGGGGACTCTCGTCTTCCTGCTGATCGGCGCAGCCGTTGGTGCGGTGGTCGCGACCCCGCTCGTATTCGCCTTCTTTGACCAGGCTCCTGGGGAAAGCCTCGCTAACTGGCTCGTGCTGATCCCCTGCATGGTCATCGGTGCCGTGGTCGGCGTGGCGATGTGGTTCCAGATGTCCGGTGCCGAAACCTTCTTCGGGAACCTTGTCGGGGCAAGCCACGGCTCAGCGCGTTTCGCAGGCAAGCGCGAGCTGAAGGCTCTGGAGCAGGCGAAGGGTCTTCTGATCGGGCGCAACCCGCGCACCGGCAAGCTCCTGTCCTATGACGGCCCGGCCCATCTTCTGACCCTCGCTCCCACGCGGGCAGGCAAAGGCGTTGGCACGGTGATCCCGAACCTGCTGGCGGCAGAGCGCTCCGTGCTTGTCATCGACCCCAAGGGCGAGAATGCCCGGATCGCCGGGGCGGCGCGGGAACGGTTCGGCACCGTCCATGTGCTCGATCCCTTCGAGGTCTCGGGAGGGTCCTCTGCTGCTTACAACCCGCTCGACCGTCTGTCGGCAGACAGCCCCGATCTGAGCGAAGATGCCGCCTCTCTGGCGGATGCGCTGGTGGTCGATCCAGCGCATCAGACCGGCGACGCCCATTGGAACGAAGAGGCCAAGGCGCTGATCGGCGGGCTGATCATGTTCTGCGCGGCCCATGAAGAGCCGGAGCGGCGCAACCTCGGGTCCGTCCGGGAATATCTCACCTTGCCCCCGGATCGGCTGAAGGCGCTGCTGGAGCTGATGCAGGAGAGCGAGGCAGCGGACGGGCTGATTGCCCGCGCCGCAAACCGCTTCGTCGGCAAGGCGGAACGGGAAGCCGCCTCCGTCCTGTCGAACGCGCAGCGTCACACCCATTTTCTGGACAGTCCCCGGATCGCGAAATGCATGGCCCGGTCGGATTTCACCTTCTCCGATCTGCGCCACCGGGTCACCTCCGTCTTTCTCGTCCTGCCTCCCAACCGGCTGGATGCCTACAGTCGCTGGCTGCGCTTGCTGGTCTCTCAGGCCCTCCAAGACATCGCACGAGACGCGGAACGGCCTCAGGGCGCGTCCGAGGGCCGTTCAGGGCGTCTCAAGGCCCCTGCCCTCTTCCTGCTCGATGAGTTCGCTGCACTGGGCCGTCTGGAGGCCGTAGAGCGCGCCATGGGGCTGATGGCGGGCTATGGCCTTCAGCTCTGGCCGATCCTGCAGGACATGAGCCAGCTTCGCGATCTCTACGGGCAACGCGCCGCGACCTTCGTGGCCAATGCCGGGGTGCAACAGGTCTTCGGAGTGAATGACTACGACACGGCGAAATGGTTGAGCCAGACAATGGGACAGGAAACCATTGGCTATCAGACCGAAAGCCGCAAACCCGGTGACATGCCCACGACCGGCATACAGGTCACGGGCCGTGATCTCTTGACCCCGGACGAAATCATGCAGCTCCCGCCTGAGCTTCAGCTCCTGCGCGTCCAGGGGCAGGCCACCGCCGTCGCGCAAAAACTGCGCTATTACGCTGATCCCGAATTTGCGGGGCTGTTCCCGCCCGACCCCCGATAGCCCGAAAGCGAACCGCTATGTCTGACACCTCCGCCTCCCCTGCCCCGCTTTCAGACGATGATCTGCGCGAGACGCTTGATTTGCTTGCCACGGCTGTCGCCAGCATTTCGGATCGGGTGGATGATCAGACGCGCGTACTTGACCGGGTGAACAAAACGGCGACGGAAGCCCGCTCTGCTGCTTTCGCCGCTCAAAAGCAGACCGATCCGGAACACTATGGCGAGATTGTCGGCGCTACCATCGACGGCAAGATTGGCGATACGTTGGACCGCGTTGGCCAGATGGCTGGTAATCTGCTGCGGGCGTCCAACCATACCCAGGAGGTTCTCAGGAAAGCTGAAGATGCCAAGTCAGACACCATGCGCCAGCTTTGGGAACGGGAACAGAAGCTGGATCGCTTCAAGAGCCGTCTTCCATGGTTCGGTCTGGGTGCTGTCGTTCTTGCTCTTGTCCTGACGGTGACGCTTCCTCGTTTCTTAGCCAGCAACGCTTCCATGTGCGCTGTCCTTGGTGCGTCTTGGACCACGACAACCACGGGTGTCGATGCCTGTGTGTTCTATCAGTGGTGAGTGGTGATGTGCTGGTGGTGATCGGTTCTGCCTGAGAAGCTGGGTGTTATATATGTGTTAGAATCTGTGTTACGGATCTGGAAGTTATACGTAGATAATTGAAAAGAAATCAATTTTCTAGCTGCCCGGTAACTGATAACACGAATCTCGGTAACTGAAATCCTGCTTTTGGTAACTGATAACACGAATCTTGACTGCGGTAACTAAAACCACGAATGTCGACTCATGGTAACTGATAACACGAATGCTCTCGCCCCGCTCCTGCCGGATCGCCATCCGCAGCATGATCTGTTCATCTGTGATGTGGCTGACGCTGTCCTGAAGGACGTGATGCAACACATGGAGCATCCGTTTTATTCCCTCTCAAAGAAGCCTGAGACGACGATCAAGCGCTATGAGAATGGCGACAAGTGGCTTCAGATCACGCCGAGCGTGAAGGGGCTGGCGACGATCTACGACAAGGACATTCTGATCTACTGTATCAGTCAGATCATGGCGAAGCTGAAGGAAGGTGAAGCCGTTTCTCCCCGCGTACGGATCAACTCCAGAGAGCTGCTGATCTTTACCAACCGGGGTACAAGTGGCCGGGAATACCAGTCCCTGCTCGATGCCCTTGATCGCCTCGAAGGGACGCGGATCAGGACGAACATTGTCACTGGCGATGAAGAGCAAGTCGATGGCTTTGGCCTGATCGATGCTTCTTCGATCCGCCGAAAGCACGGTCTAGATGGGCGTCTTCTATGGTGTGAAGTGAAGCTGTCAGACTGGGTTTTCAACGCAATCCGAAACGAAGAGGTACTCACCCTCCACCGGGACTACTTCCGCCTGCGCAAGCCAATTGAAAGACGGGTGTACGAGATCGCCCGGAAGCATTGCGGGCAGCAGAAGAGCTGGCGGATCACGCTGGCCAAGTTGCTGCTTAAGACCGGGTCGCAAAGCCCACAGAAGCGCTTTCGACAGATGATCCGGCAGCTCGCAGAGCATGACCATTTGCCGGATTACCACGTAACCTTTGAGGATGAAGCCGACATGGTGGTGTTCACCAATCGCGGCACGATGTCTCCCGCCCAGCTTGTTGAAGGCAGTATTCCACCGCTGCAGTCCGACACCTACGAAGAAGCGCGCCATGCAGCGCCGGGTTGGGACGTTCGTTTCCTGGAGCGTGAGTGGCGCGACTGGTGTGTTGAGCCGCCCCGCAACGCTGACCGCGCTTTCATTGGGTTCTGCCGAAAGTGGTTTGAGAAGCGAGGCAGGCCCTGAGATTAAAAACCGGTAACGGAAATAAATCCGGTAATGGAATGATTTCCGGTGTTGGATTTAATTCCGGTATGGGATATAAATCCGATAACAACAAAGTGGCAGGATCGAGCAATGCCCGTCATCGTTATGGCAAGCCCCAAAGGTGGGGTTGGAAAATCGACATGCGCCGTTCTTCTGGCGTCTGAGTTCGCCCGCATGGGCGCGGATGTCACGGTGCTTGACTGTGACCCGAACAAGTCTCTTACCCGGTGGGCATCTCATGGCGCACCTTCCGGTGTAACCTTGAAGAGCGATGTTGGCCGTTCAGAGATCGTTCCGACCATCCGGAGCGCGGATGGTGACGGCAAGATCGTCATTGTGGACCTCGAAGGGGTTGCCTCTCAGCTCGTCAGTCGCGCCATCTCCCAGGCGGATTTGGTGATTGTCCCGATGCAGCCGACAGCGCTGGACGCGGAGATCGGGTCCGAAGCGTTGGCGTTGGTTCGCGAAGAGGAAGAAGCGCTTGGGCGGTCAATCCGTCATGCTGTGGTGCTGACCAAAACCAGCGCAGCCGTCAAAAGCCGCGTCCAGAAGGAGTTGGAAGAACAGCTCAGTGGGGCAGGGATCGATGTGATCGAGCCGTCCCTAGTCGCGCGCGCAGCGTTCTCGGAACTGTTCGCCTATGGGGGCGATCTGACAGCGATGATGAATGACCCGGAGATGGTCACAGGCGGCAAGGTAGATAAGGCGTTGGCAAACGCTCAGGCATTCACGGAGGCGGTTTATGAGCGGCTCAAATAGGCTTGCGGGGCTGAAAGCCCGTCCGAAAGGGACGACCGTTGAAGAAGTCCGGCGCGTAGATGAAGTTGGCGAAGCGAGAGGCTTTCTGGATCGAACCCCACGAAAGAAGCCGGGCCGCAAACCAAGCCCGCGCACGTACCAGTTACATCCCAAAGTGCTGCCGGAAGTTGGTGAAGCAATAGCTTCTGAGGCTGAAGCGCTTGGGATCACACAGGGACAACTCATAGAGCGGATGTGGTCTGCCTATCGTGGCTAGCCGTACTCGCCCTCACATTTTCCCTAAATGTTCTTGTCTTTAGGGAATCTTAACGTCAGAGTGTCAGAAAAATTCCCGGATAAAGACAGAGCGGAACTGACCTGACATGACAGAATTTGAGATGCTGCTGACGCAGAGCGGCTGGTCGATGCCTGAAGCCGCCAAAGCTCTGGGATATTCCGAAGGCCACCTCTACCGCTGGAAGCGGGGTGAGGAAGTGCCGCGCGAAGCTGTAATGAAGCTGCTTCGGATGGAAGTGCGTTCAAGGCAACGCCATGACAGCAACGCATCATTCTCTTTCATTGATCTCTTTGCAGGGATCGGCGGCTTGCGCAGAGCAATGGAAGGGGCAGGGGGCCGTTGTGTCTTCACATCGGAATGGGACCGTTTCGCCCAGCAGACCTATCATGCCAACTTCCCGGACAATCGTCCAATCGCGGGAGATATCCGCGAGGTAGACCCAGAAGATATCCCTGACCACGATGTTCTTGTGGCCGGGTTCCCGTGCCAGCCGTTCTCGATCGCTGGCGTTTCCAAGAAGAATGCGCTCGGACGCGCGCATGGCTTCCTCGATGAAACCCAGGGCACGTTGTTTTTCGACGTGCTGCGCATCCTGATGCACCACCGTCCGGCGGCCTTCATGCTGGAGAACGTCAAGAATCTGAAAAGCCACGATAAGGGCCGGACATTTGAGGTGATCCGGCGCGCTCTGACCGAGGAGCTGGGGTATACGCTGCACACCCAGATTATCGACGCAGCAAACTTCGTGCCGCAGCACCGGGAACGGATCGTGATGGTCGGCTTCCGGGAAGATACGGACTTCAGCTTTGAAGAGCTGCATTTGCCGGGGCGGCAGGGCAGGGGGATGCGGGATATCCTGCACCCGGAGAATGGGACAGAGGCCCCTGAGGGACATTACACGGTCGGGCCGGATGCGAAGGTCAGCGACAAGTACACACTCACAGACAAGCTCTGGACGTACCTGCAGGACTACGCTGCCAAGCACCGGGCCAAAGGTAACGGGTTCGGGTTTGGCCTCGTTGATGGCGACAGCATCGCAAGGACGCTGTCGGCGCGCTATTACAAAGATGGCTCAGAAATTCTTGTCAGTCGCGGTGAAGGCAAGAACCCACGCCGCCTTACACCCCGTGAATGCGCAAGGTTGATGGGATTTGAAGACAGTTTCAGGATTCCGGTTTCGGATACTCAGGCCTACAAACAGTTTGGCAACTCCGTAGCCGTGCCGGTCTTTGCGGAAGTCGCCCGGCTGATGCAGCCGCACATCCTGAAACTGATGGAACAGCCCCGGCTGCAAAAGGTTGGCTGACGTTCATTCTCCTGACGCGCGTCGCCGCAACATGGCGGCGATCCAAGGGAAGGATACAAAGCCGGAGCTGATGATCCGGCGCGGGCTGCACGCCAAAGGGTTTCGCTACAGATTACAGGGCAGGGACCTTCCCGGCAGACCTGACCTTGTTCTGCCAAAGTATCGCGCCGTGATCTTCGTGCATGGTTGTTTCTGGCACCGGCATAACTGCCCATTGTTCCGCTGGCCGCAAACCCGGCAGGAGTTCTGGCGTGACAAGATCAACGGCAATGCCCGGCGCGATACTGAAGCTCTTGGTCGTCTTCTCGATGCGGGCTGGAGAGTGGGCGTCGTATGGGAATGCGCCCTCAAGGGGCGAAGCAAGCGGCCTTTGCCTGAAGTGATTGACTCCCTTTCCCTCTGGCTGTCCTCTGACACAAAGCAGTTTTGTGTTGAAGGCCAATGGATTGACTGACCCCCTTATTCGTATTCTCGATCAGATGGCAGCTCATGGAGCGACGCGGTTCTACGCCAAGCAGCTCGCTCCGAATGATAACTCCAAGAACCAAGTTTATCTCGGCGGCGGGTTCGGCGCGCTGAACATTATCCCGCATGGCGAGATCGAAGAGGACGGTAGTCAGGTTGCAGGGTCTGTACGGGATCGTGCCAAAGCGCCGGTGGATTTCTGGTGGATGGACGAACAAGGCATAGCACCTGCACCGGATGCTCAGTTGATCCTCTACCCCAAGTACCCTGAAGTGCGCATGTCCGGCTTTCTGCGCGGCGCTGCGCGCGCGCCAGCACCGTTGATGCGCTCACGCGATGAAGGGCGGGTGCTGTTTTTGGGGGTTTGCCCGGACGGGCGGGTTATCGGCCATGTTGTCGGCAGAGATACACCAGAAGCGGCGTCTCTGACTGACAAAGTGGATACGCTGGAAGCCTCCGGGGTCTTCCTTGATCTGCAATCACTTCGGCAGAAGGGGGCAAGCTCACGCCAGATGCTGCTCGATGCTCTGCGCCGCATCCATGCCAAAGGATGGGTGTCTTCGCAGAAGATGGGCAAGGACGGGGTAGCTGCCCCCTACAACGCGCGGAATGGAGGCGGATACACCCTGGAGGCGGAACTTGGCATCTCGCCCAATGGGTATGCTGAACCGGACTATCTGGGCTGGGAGGTCAAACAGTACGGCGTGCGGAATTTCGTGAAGTACCTTGCGAAAAGCCCGGTCACGCTGATGACGCCGGAACCGACCGGCGGGGTGTACCGGGATGACGGCGTTGAGGCTTTTCTGCGCCGCTACGGCTATCCGGACAAGTCAGGCAAGGAAGGCCGGATAAATTTCGGTGGCGTCTATGCAAGTGGCCGGGATTTCCATGCCGATACGGGTCTCAAATTGGTCTTGGAGGGGTTCGACTCTGATAAGGGCAAGATCACGGATGTGGACGGGCAGATCGCGCTGATCGACAGGGCAGACGTGGTTGCTGCCTCGTGGGGCTTCAAAGGCGTGATTGGTCACTGGAACCGGAAGCATGCCAAGGCTGTCTACGTACCGTCCCTGATGCGCGGGCCACCGCCGGAATACGCCTACGGTTCACGTGTCGAGCTTTGTGAGGGAACGGATGTCCTGCTTCTGTTGCAGGCGCTCGCCTCAGGCGCGGTGTACTATGATCCTGGGATCAAGATGGAGAAAGCAGACACGCCTGCTCCAGTGACCAAGCGGCGAAGCCAGTTTCGAGTGAAACACAACGATCTCAGTGGGCTTTATCAAGCCAGCCAGAAGGAAAGGGTAGCTTAGTCAGGCTTCACCAGCGGTGCCCACGTTGTTCGGGTTCTTCCTCCATCATTCGGTCATCTTTAATTGTCAGCAGAATGAGAGCTTCCCCTTCACCAACCTGCTTTGATTGCTCAAAAATTTCATAGCGATGTGCTTCCTGACGATCAAACCAGGCATCTGCTCCGATCAAGCGCCGGTGCGTATCGCCCTGTGACTTGCCAAAGACAACATCAAATGCAGAAGACTCAGCGTCGAGTTCATCCTGAGGGAACCATCGGCTGTGAAACATGGGGGCCTGTGTGAACCACTTCCGTCCTGACCGTGAATGGTGGATTAGCATACAGGGCCAAATGTCGGCTTCGACAAGGCGGATTGCGGCCGCCGAGAGGCTGGTTCGAAATTCCTCAGAAAAGCTTTCAATAACCGAAAATGTGAGACGGCTGTGGTCTCGGGCGCGTGGCATGACCATATAATGCGGCATCAACAAAGACGCTGCGTATGAGTTCGCTGTCCTTTCGGCTAGTTTTCTATGCTTGGGTTGATAATCATCCACACGGCACTGGAGTTTTTTACCACGATGATAGTGCCAATGGCCCAGTTCATGTGCGATTGAAAACCGTTTGCGCGTCCAGCCACGGTTCCGGTCTATGGAAATTATAGCCTTGTTCCGAAAACCCAAGATGTCCGCTTCGCATCCGCTCAGATTGCAAAACCGAACCTCAGCACCCTGATCAAATGCGATGTCCTCTAATTCAATTTCTTCAGGCTCAGTGATGCCGAGCGACTTCAAGAGCCGCTCGGCAGGGTCAGTTTGTCTCATACATCGCCCCCGTCTTCGGGGTCGATGACTCCAAGACGCACAAGATCTTGATACTTGCGCAGAACCTCTTCGTCGGTGAGTTCGCTCTCCGTTTCATTGCGTGCAGCCATCGATAAACCGTCCTTCTCGAAGGCACCCCGGAGCGCCTTTCGGGCGGTACTGATATCAACGATCTTACCTTGGGCTTTGCCAGCCTGAGCAACCTTGCGCGCTGCCCGCGCCGCTTTCAGCCTTTCCTTTCGGCTCTTTATTAGGGCTTCTTCAAACTGAGCGCGCACCCGATTTGCGACTTCCTGAGAATTAGCTCCTGTATCCGCGACCTCTCGGAGAATATCTTCATCAGACGTCTCGAAGAGATCGTCGAAGAGCGCGTCGGCCAAATTGACCAACATCTTCCGTTCTTCACTTCTCTTGTCCGTCATAGTGTGAACCCATCCTCGATGGCGCTGTTGATCTTACGTCGCACGAAGCGACGTTTGCTGTTGAAACTGGTTTGATCTAAACCCGTCGCCTCCTTCAGTTCTGCCCCTTGTGTCCCCGTCAACATTCCCAGCACGATGAGCTGTGCTTCGTCGTCTCCGTCGAATAATTCGAGCAGTCGGTTTTCAGTGTCACGGTATTGCTCATTTGCAATCATCCTTTCCTCGGCAGTTGGTCCCGGCTCCTGTGGGGTAATGGCATCCGGGTTCTCAATGGTGTCGTCGTGTACCGACACTTCGTCGCGCTGGTTTTCGACCTTCTGCAGTTCGTCATGCGCGATGCTTCGGATCGCCTCAGCCAAAAACCGAACAACGCTGACATTGCGTGGACACCTTCTCGTTCCCGCTATCGCGCGGCACAAAGCTTCTTGGATCAGTTCGTCCGGCTCTACCGGATAGATCGCATAAAGCTGCGCAGCTCGTCTGAGGCGAAGCAGGTCGGCGTCTGAAAATTCGCCGATAGCGTCTTCCAGCTCCTCCCGTGTCAGCAAGTCAGGCGGGTCGATACTGTTCATATGCTCAAAACCTCTTCTCAAGGTCCCATGCTGTAAAAAAATGCCCTCTCGGACAGTTCCGTGTCCGAGGGGGGGGAATTTTTCAGCATGGGTTGGTGAGGCCGGAAAAGTGGCTAACAGCAATCAGCGAGGAATCCGTGATCTATTCTATCAACTATGACCTTAACCGCCCCGGGCAAAACTACAGCGATCTCCATGACGCAATCAAGAGTTGTGGCGCGTGGTGGCACTATCTCGACTCCCATTGGCTGGTGGACACCAACCTCACCGCCAATGGCGTTTGGGAGAAGCTCGCACCCCATGTCGATGACAACGACCATTTTCTCATTGTCGGGATCACCCGCGATTATAGCGGTTGGCTGCCCAAGAAAGCATGGGAGTGGATCAATTCCCGCACCAACAAAATGGCTGCTTGAAAGGAGAAAGTAATGTCAGGCAAGAACCAGTATGTCGTCAAGAACGGCGATGGCTGGGGCGTTCGCGGCGAAGGCAACGACCGTCTCACCAAGAGCTTCGATACTCAACGCGAAGCAATCGATTATGGGCGAGACATTGCCCGTAACCAAGGCTCAGAGCTGCGCATACAGGGCCAAGACACCAAGTTTCGCGAAGCTTGGAGCTATGGCAACGATCCCTATCCCCCGAAAGGCTAAGCCATGATCAAGATGAAATACAAAGGCCGCACTTTCACAAACGGGCGGTCACTCGCCAACGCCATGACCCGCGACATAAATCAGCAGGTTGAACGCAGTGTTCGCCAAGCTGCTGCGGCATCAGGCGTTCGCGTTCGCAAAACCCCGAAAGGCCTCGAAGTTGAGGGAGACGCAGAACGCATGGATCGCTTTCATAAACGCTTTGGGAAATGACCCAAGCACCACCTCTTCTCTCGAACTCGGGCGCGGGTACTTCTAGACCGCGCCCATTTTGTCTACCCTCTTTCTGACAGCGGCATCAGACTCAGGTGCTCAGACGGCCATTCTTGACTGAAACCCTGCGAACTGACTGACCTTTTCACCAAGTCGTATTTTCTTGTCCGCAGCACGCCGCGCGCCGTCACTCATGAAGCTAACGAGATCAAGAATATCCTCACCCTGCTTCACATTCTGAAACCTCGCTTCGCGATTTACAAAAACTACGCTTTTCTTCCCTTGGGAGAGAAGTTCGAAAACATTGCTTAACGTTCCGGTGCTGGCCGCGTCCCAAAGCATTAGACCGAATTCGGCCCGATCTGCCATCTCAATGTCCTTGGCTGTGTAATAGGCGCGGGTACCCGGCTGTGCAGATGATTGAACGCGATGGACGGACCAGTTACCGAGGTTGTTGCGAGGTTTGTCACCTGTACAGAATACGGTCACATCTGATGCCGATTGCTCGACCAGCTCTGCCTGGATCGAAGCGTCAGCTCCATTAGCGTCTCCAACGACGACAGGCATCCCTTCCCGGACGATGTTTGCAATGCGCTCCTTGAACAAAGGGTGGAGGCGTTTGATCTTGATCGAACCGGCGATGAAAACCGTCTGCATCCTTACCTCCATGTCAAAGCGGCGACATATACGCCTGAAATCTTATCATATTGTGCCAGAAGACTACAGACCGCATCCATCGTGGCACCCGTATGGTAAAGGTCGTCTACTACCAACACGTTCCACCGGCCCTTGTTGCTGATTGGCTTGTTGAGCAAGTATCTACCCTTTAAGGCTTCGTCCTTTTCCTCGCGGGTGTTCATGTTCTTGAGCGAACCAGTGTTTGCTGCGACTGCCGATTTCTCAATCAGATTGTCGAACAGGGGCACGTCCATCCGCTCCGCCACGATCTTAGCAACCTCATGCACGGGCTGGCGCTGACGCGTAGTGGACGCTGGTGCCGGCATTACCAGTCCAATCTTTGGAAAGAGTGGAACAATGTTGCGCACCACAGCTTTCGCCAGCGGTTTGGCTTGGTCAAAGTCACTACGATATTTGAGCTGGAAAACAGCCTCTCCAGCTGGAGTCCGCGTCGTATCAAACTGTGCGTGGCCGTATTCGTTGTAACCGATGAACACACTGGAAGCTGTGTGCTTATCGAGGGCGTAGCCATCATCAAATGTTCCTGAGATTCGTCTGAGCCTGACCTTCACGAGCTGACCTGATTTTTTGAGGACTCGCGAGAGATCGCTCGTTGAATGGTGCTGCGGTTCACACCCAAGATTTCGGCCATGCCAGAAACTGTCTCGCGCTTCGCCTTGATGGCGGCTCTCGCATGGTCAATCTGTGCAGCGCTTAGGGCAGGGGGCCTGCCAAGGCGCTTGCCCCGCTTCTTCGCGGCGCGCAGGCCCGCTTTGGTCCGTTCTTGGATCAGGTCGCGCTCGAACTCGGCCAGCGCGCCCATGATGTGAAACACCAGCCGCCCGCCTGCGGTCGTCGTGTCGATCCCGTCTGTCAGACTGCGGAACTCGATGCCGCGATCTCCGAAAAGCTTCAGCAGGTGGATCAGGTCCGCGATGGACCGGCCCACACGGTCCAGCTTCCAGACCATCAGCAGGTCGCCCGCACCCAGCAACTCCATCGCCTCGGAAAACCCGGCCCGGCTCTCGGCGGCTGTCGCGCCGCTTTGCGCCTGATCGGTGATGATCCGGTCACATCCGGCCTCGGTCAGTGCCTCGATCTGTAGATCGAGGTTCTGTTCTTCTGTGGAAACCCGTGCGTAGCCGATTTTCATGGACTCTTTTTGCATGAGGTTTTTGCGTCAGTCCAGCATGTGGAAAATCAAACACTTGGCGGCGAGCGTGTAATTGCCGCAAAAAGGGTCGTTTTTGCGGCGAAAACGGGCTGATCACAAACCTGCCAGAAACGAACCGCGATCATCCCGCCTGACTGCTGAAATAGCCTACGCCGATGACCAGATCGACAGCAGCGCCCATGATCTTTTGATCTAAACCGAGACGGAATAGCGATTCCAAGAGTGACAACATAACATTACAGTAGATGCCCGCCCTTTGGGCGGGCATCTTTTTGGCTCAATTTCTTGGGAGCGACTTCGGAGTTTTGTACACATCCACGATTGCTGTGGCTTGCGCTGCAGCAAGACCGCCAGACTTCACTTTTCCCAGAAGATAAGCGGGTAGGTTCTTTTTTTGATATACTTCCCGTTTCCAACGATTAAACTCGCCCAAGGCGTCTTCCGGGTAGCAGAACGCGTCTTGTGGCCCAGCAGCCGATTGCGGGTAATAGCTTGGATACTGATGTGAAAACCGCTGACGCATACCATAAACAGCGTCGAGGTTTTCTTCCTTCCAGTATTTCGACCATGCCATCCCAACACTGATATCAGGCACAAAGCTCGAGTCGATTTTTATGTCCTTGGCGATCAAAGCGGCGAACATATCGGCGATTTCTTCGAAGACGCAGAAATATCCTTCGGGGACCGAGCCATACACTGATCCAACTCTATCCATGAATTGCTTCGTGGAAAAATCACGGATCGAAGCGCCCCTCGACAAGCCCACCTGCTCGTAGACAAAATCCACGAAGCCTTTCCGGGCTAGGGTCCGGTAGGCCTTCTTGGCGTGCTCGTTTGATGAACCGCTATCTAGCGCATAATATTCAAGAACGGCCATGCATACGTTCTCAGGGAACGCATGATAAATTGTCCCTCCACGCTGCACCGGCAGGAAGGCATATGTGTCATCTCCATCCATATCTCGGATAGATTGTTTGATCGTCGCGACACGCTTCTTAAGCGGCGTATCCTGCCAATCATTTGTGATCTTGATGATGGTCGAATGATCGACACCACAGAGACGTGCGAGACCACGACCTGTGAGGTAGGGCGCGCCGTTGCTGAGTACGCCCATGCCGACCCCATCGGATTCGACCTCAGTTACAATGGTTAGGTCAAACTCCATTTGACCCTTGGTGCTCTTACTTGGTTCTACTGTCATTTATGTCCTCAAAAACAGAAGGTTAGGGTTATGCCCAAAAGGGCTTTTCTTCTGTTCTGCCCCTGAGGCTGGAGGCATTTAGGCTTGCGCAACGCGCACTTTGTGCTTACGTCACACTTTGTGAAAAGATGCTCTTTCACCTCAGGCCCACGAATTGCTGTGCAGTTTGCGGGTGCAGAACCGGTGTAATGTAAGAGCTAACTTTAGGTTTTCAAGGCCGCCTGCCAATTTGGCAGGCTTTTTTTTCATCTTCATCATGCCACCTTAAGGCATGGAATGCCTGTCCGCGCGAAGCGCCGGGCCTGTTGGCGGGTGGCCTTCAGGTTACCCGCCAACAGGTCACCCTGAAACCGCCCGCCACCTGGATCACGCCAGAACGCAAAAGGCCCCCGCCTGCTGACGGGGGCCTCGATCATTTCAGCGGTGCGGGCTATTATTCAGCGGCCATCCGGTCGGCCCGCGCAGTGCGCTCCATGATGTAATCCACGGCCTTCTGCGCCTCGGACGCGGCACGGAAAATCGCGCGGCTGTCTTCCTTCATCGCCTCAAGCCACCCTTCGACATAAGCGGCGCTCTGGTCGAATTCAGGCTCCACACCGATCTGGGCACAAAGCATGCAGTTTCCGATCTCCGCGACCAGTTCCTCGAACGCGTAAGCCTTGCGATCATTGAACCGGCCCAAACGGTCCAGCCGCTTTGTCGCGCCGGTCCAGTGGGTCAGCTCGTGCGCCAAGGTGCCGTAATACCCTGCGGCCCTATGAAACGTTCCAATCGGCGGCATGTGGATACGGTCGGTCTTGATGTTGTAGTAGGCGCGCGGCTCTTCGGTCACGTCGATCTGCGCGCCGGTCGCGGCGAAGAACGCTTCCAGCTCAGGGTCGGCCACGGTGCCAAGATCACGGGGCGGATCGGGCAGGATGTAAAACTCAGCAGGCAAACCTTCGATCTGGTCGGCGTTGAACACGCGGTAGGCCTTGGCATAGGGGATCTGGCGCTCCTCGCCGTTTTCGTCCTCGCGCTCGACGGTGCCGTATTTCACGACCGTCGCGGATTTCTCGCCCTTGCGGACATGGCCCCCAAGCTGCCTGGCCTGATTAAACGTCATCCAGCGGGCTGAGCTGTAATCCTTTGCCATCGCCGTGGCCCAAAGCATCAGAATGTTGATGCCCCGATAGGCCTCGCCGTTGAACCGTTCCGGCAAGCTGACCCCTCCTCCTCCGCCGGTCCACGGTTTGCGCCAGGGCGGCGTTCCCGCCTCGATCTGCGCGATGATCTGATTGGTGACATGGGAATAAACGTCAAACTTCTCTGCGGTCATTTGTGACCCTCCTTCGAGTGACGCGGGCCGGGTCTCTTCCCCTTTCCGCCGATGGGCGGGCCTTCCTTCTCTGTTGTCTGGAATGCCCATGCATTCCGGACGGCAGAGCAGGTAAGGGCAAAGCCCGTCCTGCGACCCGGCGGGGCCGTGACAACCGGGTGGAGGGCGTGAATTTGGGAGGGAACCGCGCGCCTGCGCGTGGGAGGAACCGGAATTCTCGACCGGAACCGACGCCACCGGCGGCGCTTGCCGGTTTTCT